>JANMLE010001597.1:0-3067 GCA_031372385.1 Planctomycetota bacterium
CTGTGCCAGGCCGGCAAGCAGGCCGGTGCGGCCGGAGAAGCGGCCCGTGTCCATCCCCTGCGGAAGCGAGATATTGGGAGCCTGGAAAATGCGTTTGTCCTCCTTGCCGCGCTCCTGATGGTCGAACTGATACTGCGGAAAGGCCCCGTAGGAAGTGTTGTGAAACGGCGACGCTTCGATAAACCAGGGATCACGATGCGAACCCATCAGCCCGCCGAACTGGCCGGGAAGCACCCGCCCCGTGTTATGAATCAGCCGTTCGGGAAGCACGATGGCCGGAGGCAGGTTGTTGTTTCGTCGCGGCAGTGCGTTGCCAACCACCGAGGCAATCGAAGGCCAATCGCTCGACTGCGGCTGGCTGGCGTTGTAGCCCACCGGCATCGGCGTGCGTCCGGTGAGAATCGACGTGTGGCCCTGCGAGTGCTCGTTGTACGGCGTCGTCAGCGAGCGAATCAGGCTCCACATCGGACTGCGGGCCGCCAGCATCGGCATGTGCTCGCAAATGAAAACACCCGGCGTCCGCGTGGCGATCGGCGAGAACTCGCCGCGAATCCCGGCGGGGGCATTCGGCTTCGGATCGAAGCTGTCATGCTGAGTCAGTCCGCCGGAGAGGAACACAATAATGACCGACTTAGCGCTGCCACCGCCCGGAGTCGCCAACGATTCGCCGACCGCACGCAACGCGGCGACATGATTCATCCCCAACCCCAGCAGGCCGATGCTCCCCGCTTGAATCGCCGTCCGCCGCGAAAGGCTTTCGTGAGCGACGCCGCTGTGCCGAGTGCGGTCGTCAAACTGAGAGTCCTTCATCCGCATGTCATGGCCTCCGAACAGTCGTGCTTCGCGGTCACTCTATTCAATCATGGCTCGGCTCTCCAGAGCCGTGCTGTTGATTCCATCAATGCGGGTGTGCGTCACGATTCTGGGGGGGGAATCCGAAAGGCGGTTCATCCAAGTCTGTCGCAGTCGCGGCGGCTGTTGGGCGAGCGGCAGGAATCGGCAGACAAGCACGATGCGCAAGGTACAAGCACGATGCGCAAGCGAGTGAGTTTTCAGGCACACTCGCTTGCGCATCGTGCTTGTATGGGGACAAACATTCATCGGCCGCTCGCCTTACTTCTTCAGAGTCGACAACAACCCGTTCATTCGATTTCACCCAGAATTGAGATGCACACCCCATCAATGCCGCAACACGTTGTCGCGATGCTCGGACGGATCGCCGCCGGCGTCAAGCAGCTTCTCGGATGCCCCGCCGAGGATGATTCCATTGGTGAGATTGTCACGGAATTGACCGAGGAAGATGCCGCAGTCGCGGCAGCGGACGAGCGTCTCTTCCCGTTGTTGTTGTGGCTCACGTTTGCGACGGATCGGATTCCAAGTCGGGCTTCGGCGCGTGGGGATAGTCGACCGGTTGACGGCGAACGGCGAGCTCGGGGAGCCATCAGCTTGACCCGCTTCTGAATGAGAGACGTGGCCGCCTGTTGAAAAACGTGGCTCGGACGCCTCGTCCGAGCGAAGTCCAATTGACAACCACGGACGAGGCGTCCGTGCTACGGCTGTTTCAACAGGCTGTTACTTGGGGGCGTCCGTGTTTACTCGTTGCAGAAAGTTGATGGCGGGAAGGTGGCCATCGGGTTGGCGGGGTTGGGTGAGCTCCGATTCGTCGAGGCTTTTGAAATCCGTGTCGCCCAGCTTCACTTCCAAAGTGAACGAGTTGCCGGACAGTTCGCACTTCGACAAGTTGATCGCGGTGAGGTCGCGCCGCGAGCCGTGGCTGAGGTTGTTGAGCAGCTTGTGACCCGTGCCATTGACATCGGTGCGGTTGTCCGCCAGGCGGCCAAGCATGTTGAAGTTGGTCCCGTTGCGAAACGCCGAGTTGTCGAGCCAGTCGCAACCGCCGGGGTGATGATTGGCATAGAAGCCGCTGTTCTTGTTCCCCACCGCGAGGCAACCGCGCACCACGTGGCGCGGAATGGGATTCGGCAGGTCGCGCGGAGCGAGGGCCCCATAGCCGCCCGCCTTGAAACCGTTGCCGTCTCCCAGCTTCTTGCCATCCGCCGACAGTCCGTTGTAGGCGGCCCAGCAGTTCTCGAACGTCACGGACTCGTGCGCACTGATGCAGTCGAACCCATCATCACTGTTGAACCACGCGCGGCAGCCGCGTAAGATGTTGCCAGTGCTCCCTTTGGTGGGATGGCCGCCGAAGCCATCGACGTTGCCTCCCTTGCCGTCTTCGGACGTGTGATCCCAATTGTTCCAGGCATCGCAGTTGAGAAAGAGATTGTCCGATCCACGAACGTGATAGATGCCGATCGCCTGACCGTCGTGCATCGCGAGCCGTTCCAAAATGTTGTGACTCCCCTGGCTCTCGAAGCAGATCGACTGCGTGTGAGTCTTGATCGTGACTTGCACACCGGTGACTTCGATGCCCTGCAAGTGCAGCCGCGAACCGCTGACGTAGAACGCCGTCACGCGCTGCCCGCCCGGCTTCACCTCCGAGCAATCGAAGACCGGCTTCTCGTCCTGATACGCCCGATAGGTGATGGGCCGCCCCGCAGCACCACTCTTGTCGAGCACAATCAGCCGCGCGAACAGGCCGCGCCGTCGCACGAGTTGGTCCTCCGTCATGTGGTAGGTTCCACCTCGCAGAAAGACCGTGTCACCCGGAGCCGCCGCCGTCTGAGCGCGCGGCACCGTCGCGAACGGCTGCTCCAACGAGCCACCCGCCGAGTCATCTCCGTTGGGCGAGACATACCACGACGCGGCCTCAACCGACGTCGACGTCGATGCGACCAACAGCACACAGAGGATGAGGGAAGCAAGTCGCATATCAGCAGATCAATCAAAGAGACGCCGTAAGAACTGTCGAGTCGAGCGGGCATCGCCCACAGTTCTCATTCGAGTTTGAAATTGATGGGAATTGCCCGCCTACAAGGCAGTCGCAATGGATGATTTATGCCGGGCTCCCAGCCCAGTGCGACCGGCAATCGTGGCACAGCGTCGGAGTCCTCCGCGAAGCGATCCTGAATGCCTTTGAATGCGTCGACCACTTCATCCGGAAGGATAT
>JANMLE010001511.1:0-1519 GCA_031372385.1 Planctomycetota bacterium
ACCCTGATTTCGACGGTTGTGACGTGCCGGTTCTTGGCGACGAACACGAACTGGCGATTGCCGACGGTCACGACGGATTGCACGGGAACCTGTGTCACGTCGGCGCGGCGCTCGACCAAGATTTCCACGCTGGCGGTCAGACCGGGACGCAGCTTGTTCACTTTTTCCGGGTCATCGACGATCTTGACCGCGGCGTCGTACTCCTTGAAATCGCGGGAGAAACCGCCGGTGGAACTGGGGACGGACGAGACCATGTCGACAACCCCGTTGAAGGTCTCGCCGGGGAACGCATCCACCTTCACGGTGACCTTCTGGCCGCTCTGGACCAGCGAGATCCGCGATTCGTGGATGCGCGCGTTGACCTTCATGTTGTCCAAGTCGGGCAGATTGATGATCGCCTGGCGTTCACGGACACTGGCCCCCTCCATGATCACGATCTGGTCGGAGGAGCGACCGTCCTTGACGTTGGCATAGACCACCTGGCCATCCTGTGAAGCCCGGATCTTGCAGGCCGCGATTTGGTCTTTCAGGCGTTCGAGTTTTTTCGCTTCCACTTCCAGCGTCAACCGGCACGACTCGACTTCGGCGTTCTTCTGGGCCAGGGCCGCCTTTCCCTTGCGGTCCGTCCGTTCGATCTCGCGGGAGAACTCCTGCGAGTTGGCTTCGAGTTCCTTCAGCGTTCGTTTCTGGGTGAAGTCCTTGAACGCCCGCAGCTTGGTCTCGGCGGACTTCTTGTCCAACTCGTTGCGCTGCAACACCAGTTCTTCCGACTCCAGATCGTTCTGGTTTTTGTAGCCCTTCTGGGTCATCTCGCGAATGTACTTGCAGCTTTCCCGTGTCCGGCTGAGCGTTTCGTCGGCCAGTTTGACGGCGGCCTGAAGATCCTCGACCTGCTGGACCAAATCCCCGTTCAGGAATTTTTCGAGATCCAGCTTCGCGAGATCGAACTTCAATTGGGTGGCGGCCGTGTCACTGTCGTTCTGTGTCTTCTGAATGGCCAGATCCTCGGTCGCCTGTTCGAGCATCGCCCTGGCTTTGACGACGAGGATTTCCTGGGCCGTCTCCTTGTCCGTCAACGAGGATGCGTCGAGTTCGCAGACCAGGTCACCGGCACTGACTGTGGTCCCTTCCGGGACGATTGAGATGATGTTCGTCGCGCCTTCGACTTTGCTCGACAAGACGGCATTCTTCATGCTGTCGAGCGTGCCGCGTTCCGTGACGGTGATTTCAAACGGGCCGATCTTGCAGGCGTCCGTGATCAGACCGACGGTCTCATTCTTCTCGGGCAACAGGCGGGCTTGGATCTGCGGCCAGCCGGCCACGCCACCAACGAGGATTCCGACCAACAGCAGGAGCAGGACGATCCGCCGTGTCCACGGCGATTTCCGCCGGCCGAGGTCGCGTCCCGCGAACGAATCGGACGACGCCGGCTCCGGTGTCTTCGCCATTGGGGAATCGTGCGGGGGTGAATGCGGAAGGCTCTGCGGGAGTGACATTGGCGGGCTGCTCATCGCTGAAG
>JANMLE010001516.1:0-3869 GCA_031372385.1 Planctomycetota bacterium
TCAGGAGTTCCCTACCCCAAGACGGACCTCTTTCCGGGTCTGCCCCAGGGAGCGGAGATCAATTCGATTTCGGAGCCGACGGATGTTCCCGCGACCGTGCCACCGGCACCGGCCACTCCTGAGGAACCGGCGAAAGCGAAACTGGAACCGTAGTCAAACTGTTGCCGACAGCGGATGGAAGCTCTTCCATCTCTTCCTGGCCCGGATGATCCACCACGGAAAACACGGAACTGCACGGAAGGGAACAAGAGTCAGACGTTGCGTGAAAGCGCCTTCTCTTGCTCAACAAACGCACCGCAAGACGTCGACTTGTTGCAACTCTTCCACTTCCGTGTGATTCCGTGTTTTCCGTGGTTCCTCATGCATAGTCCGGGCTGGTCGCTCGCGGGTTCATCCGGAGGCGCGCCGGGACTACTTGGCAGCCTCCGGCGTTTGTTTGGCTGCGTCGGACTCGACCGGGTCGGGCTTCTCGAATTCGATGTGCGGTCCGATGCTGATCCACAGACGCGGATTGGTCGGCTCGTTGTCGATCTCGGCGTCCGCGTCCTGGAACGCTTTCAGGGCGTAGGTCGTCTTGCCGAATTCGTGGACTTCCGTGGCTTGCTTGATCGCGGTGGCCACCGATCCGCAGGCGGCTTCACAGACCCACTTCGTTCCATCGTCACCCAACAGCAACAGTTGGGCAATCGCCTTGAGATCTCGTTCCCGCGCCTCGCGCTGTTTGTCCGACAGAGTTTCGACGCGATGCAGACGCAGCGTCGCCCGTTCGAGTCCCGTGCGGGTTCCGAACAGTTGCAGCACGAATTTTCCCTGACGGCTTTCGTACTGGGACAAGAGACCATCCTGATCGGCCTGGACGGTCGGTTTCACTCCGAGGGCTTTTTGCAGGCGGGCCTCCATCGCCACGCGACCGAAGTCGTAGTGCTGCCCTTTGCGAACCTGTCGCGCCCAGTGAGTGGGCAATTGAAAGCCGACAACATTGGTGGCGGTCGTCGACGCTGGGGAATGGCGGGAGGAACATCCCCAGCCACAAGAAAGCAGGCTCGCGAACAGGAGAAGCCAGATTCGCGCCACATTGTCGCCTTGCAAGACAAGATAATGGCCAGGGGCGGGATCGAACCGCCGACACCAGGATTTTCAGTCCTGTGCTCTACCAACTGAGCTACCTGGCCGTTGACTTGAACGCGAGAACTGCGGCAGAGGGCCGCGGGAGACTCGGATCGAGCGGGCGGGAGTTTCGCAATTCGTCAGACCTGCGTCAAGCGTCTGCGGAGTTGATGAGATCCGGCCAGACGACCATTGTCAGGGGAATCGCGTTTTTGCGTCCCGGGCTCCGCCAAATGAGCGTCCAAATGCGTTTCATTGGGCGCTTGCCCGTGGCGCGGTGCCGGAGAGTCTGCGTTCGCAGCGCGAACGCAGCGCTCGCGGCGCGAAAGCTAACAAACACGTTCCACGAATCGGTGCCCGCGAGTCGCATCCCGTCCCGCACGCGTGTGGTTCCTGCTACGAAAACCGGCGGCGGATTGTGGCCAGGGTGATCCCCGGTAGCAGCACGTCTTCCGCGGAATCGGTCGCATCCACGGCGGGTCGATCGTGACTCGGAAGAAGCTGTGAACGGAGCGATCCGTCGCGGTGAAACGCCTGCTCGGGAATGCTTCCCAAGATCGATTGGATGATTCCTTCGAACGCGGGGGACGGGAGCGCCACTTCGGGCAACCGGCCCAGAAACGAAAGCCGGACCCCCGCGGCGATGAGTAGTTCGACCGGATGAGAACTTGGATCCTGTTCGCGGGCTTCCTCGGCGAAGTCGCGGGCTCGGTCGGGGTCGAAGGCGAATTGAAAGAAATCATCCCGGCCGCAAATGTTTCCGATCAGCAGATCGGTCCATCGATCGCATCGGCGGCGAAGCCGGTCCAGCTCGGCGGCCCACGGCCCGGCGGGGGCGGCGGGATTCAGCAGTTGGGCCAGCATGCGGTGCCGGATCTGGAGCAAGCCGCTGACGGCATTGGTGGCAATCCGCGTCAAGTCGCGGCGTCCGGTCCGCTGATCAATGCCGCCGAGGATGGTGGCCCACACTCTGGCCAGCAGTTCGGTCGTCAGCAACTGCGCGGCCATCTCTTCAAACCGTGTCGTGTCGCCGGAAGTCCCGAACGGGTCGTCGTCCAGAAACTCGTCCCAGCTTCGTTGAAGTTTGCGGGTGTGTTGCCAGAAATCCCGCAGCGCGGCCGGCGAGGGTTCGGTTTGCGTTTCGATCATCCGTCGCCCGACTTGCGAGACCAACCAGGCGACTTCGGCGAGGGACTTGACGGTCAGTCCCGGTTCAACAGTTGGCATTCTTACCTCAATGGTTCCAGGCCAGTTCGAACAAGTGCGGCCTGATCACCGAAGGACATCGGTCCTCTGGTTCCGCAAACCGACTGACTCCAAATGCGGAGCCGAACCACTGTCGAGGCAAACTGAATGCCGCGCGCCGATCAAACCGGGGACGTGTCAGGAGGCGGACGCTTTGTCAGGCGATGCTGGCCATGTGTCAAGAATTGCGAACAGAGGCACGTGGCGTTGCGGCAACGTGCCACCATCACGGCATGCGAATCGGCATCACGCCCCCTTTGGCGCCCGCACGTTTAGCCGCTACGCCATCGGCGTGCGCGCAAACCACGGGTTGCTCCCACCTGCGCGCACGCCGATGGCGTAGCGGTTAAACGAAAAACGTCTCACACCACAGGGCCGGACTACTTGGACTTTGGCAGCGGAGGCGGAGTGATCGCCGCGCGGGATTCTTCGGGGGTCAGGTCGCGAATCTGGATTTCCTTCAGACCCGCGACGGTCGAATAGCACGAGATCCCGAGTGGCCGCGACAGCTCGACTTCGGGCCGGATCGAAATCTTGCGTCCCTTGGTTTCGACACCCACGACCTGCTTGTCGTCGATCCAGCACATCAGGCCGTTTTCACTGACTCTCAACCGGATCTTGTACCAGCGTCCGCGGTCGAAGGACTCAAAGCGTGCGGTCTCGTTGTTCGCCGCGTCCTGTCCGTCCAAGCTGGAAATCCCGACCACTCCGCCGCCCCAGCCGCCGATGATGAGGCTGCAAGGATCGTCCTTCACGGGGAACGTCAGACCGCAGAAGAAGTCTCCGCCGTCGATCCGTTGGGCGGACAACGAGATCTCGTAGTTCAACTTTGGCAGCGCGCCGCCGTCCCAGACGATGCCTGTCATTTCCGATCCCTGTTGCATGACGATCGCCCCCTCCTTGACGGTGATCTCTCCCTCGCCGCCGAACTGCGAGCTCTTCCAGTTCTTCAGGGTCTTGCCATCGAACAACGGCTTCCACTTCAAGGGAGCGGGTTTGGGCGCTGGTTCCTCGGCGGTCAAAAAGGGTGATGCCAGCAGGGCGGCCACGAGGCACGCACGGCCCAACAATCCCGCCGTCGCGCGATGACGATGGTGTGCGGGGACTGCGGCGGATGGAACTCGATTGGCAACAAACGTGATTCGCATGGTTCTACTCCAGCTTGATGGAAGACGCGGGTTTGAGCGTGTCGGGCAGTCCGGCAACCGCCGTGTGGAAGTTCGTCGGCCGGGGTCGAACGTTGACAATTCACAACATCGCGGCAGTCGTTCGTTGTCAGTTCAGACTCCCTCGGCCGGTTCGCAGGGGGACAAGGATTACGTTTCGCCACATCCCGTTCAAGTCGGTGCGGTGCGAATCAAGCGGAAGACCCGTTCGTTCGCGCCCAATCGATTTCATGTGGTGTGGATTTGGAAATGGATGCGGTGCGTCCCCGGTCCCGGCCATTAGAGTTGTGGAGGGAGCAATGGAGATTCATTCTCCCCACGCGGGACGACTGATCCGCGTGAGCCGCGCAG
>JANMLE010001528.1:0-7792 GCA_031372385.1 Planctomycetota bacterium
TGGATGTTGAACAGCAGGGTGCGGCTCGCGTTGCTGGGGTCGGTGATGTGCAGCGCGCCGCCGGACAAGCGCCAGGCCAGGAAGGAGTCGACCGTGCCAAACAAGACATCGCCTCGTTCCGCTTTGGCTCGCAGACCGGGGATCGTATCGAGCAGAAACTTGATCTTCGTCCCGGAGAAATACGGATCGAGAACCAGTCCGGTCTTCGAGCGAACGAGTTCCACCGCGCCGTCCGACTTGAGTCTCTGGCAGATGTCGGCCGTGATGCGGCTCTGCCAGACAATGGCGTTGGCGACGGGACGCCCTGTTTGCCGCTCCCACAGGATCGTCGTTTCACGCTGGTTGGTGACGCCGATGGCGGCGATGTCGGCAGCCGTCAGGTCAGCCTGGGCCAGAGCCGACCGGGCCGTTTGCAATTGCGAATTCCAGATCGCCTCGGGATCGTGCTCGACATGCCCCGGCTGCGGATAGATCTGAGGGAACTCCTGCTGGGCCGAGGCCACGGCGCGGCCGTCGCGTCCGAAGACGATCGCCCGGCTGGAAGTGGTCCCCTGATCGAGAGCGAGCACATAGCGCGACATGGTGATTCCTCAGCGGTCGATTTGCAGCGGGAAAGTTCAACACCAACGAGGCACGGCACACAGTCCTGGATTTGTTGGCGCTCGGGATTTCCGGTTGAGACTGGTTGCACGATACTACCCCCTCGTCCGGCGGCGAACGAGCGTCTGCGGACGAAACCCGGACGGACCAAGGGGGTCCGTCCTACAAACACAAATGTGGAGTAACTTGGTTCATGTTCAAGTGGTGGCGTGATCGCAGGCGGCGCAAGTTGGCGGAGGAGCCGTTTCCCGATGAATGGTTGCAGATCATTCACGGCAATTGCCGGCACTTCGCGACGCTGGATCAGGCTGAGCGAGCCCGGTTGTTGCGGGATGTGCGCTGGTTTCTGGAAGAGAAGTCGATCGAAGTGTCGCTCGGACTGGTGCTGACGGACGAGATGCGCGTGACCGTCGCGGTGCATGCGTCGCTGTTGGGACTGGGCTTCAACGCACCGCCGTTCGACCGTCTAATCTCGGTGATTCTGCAGCCGGACATTTACGTCGCCACCAAAGTGCAACGGGAGCCCTCGGGATTGGAACTGCATTCTCAAGAGGAGCGGCTGGGGGAGGCGTGGCGAAACGGCCCCGTCCTGTTGTCGTGGCGGGATGTCGCCCGTCAGTGCCGTGAAGAACCGGATGGCCGCAACGTCATATTGCACGAGTTCGCTCATCTGCTCGACATGGCCGATGCCGACGCGGATGGTATTCCACTGCTCGATACGGAAGAACAATTCCGCACCTGGCTGGACGTGACACGGATCGAATACCGCCGACTGGTCCGCCACGCCGAACACGGTCGACGCACGCTGCTGGACTGGTACGGCTCGACCAACGAAGCGGAATTCTTCGCGGTGGCGACGGAAACATTCTTCGAGCAACCGGTCGAGATGCAGAACTTGCATCCCAGCCTGTACGATGTGCTGCGGGCGTTCTACAAGCAGGATCCGGCGGCCCGATGGCTGAGGAGGGTCGGCTGACACCGGAGGATGGGCACTCCTGCCCGTCCGGCTGTGGGCTTTCGGCTGAGCACCGGTTGGACAGAGCGCTGAAGAGTGCAAAGTGAGAAGTGATCAGTGCAAAGTGCAAAGTGTGAGAACTGAAGAGAGCTGGATATTGAGGTGGAGATGTTGAGCATCAAATTGTTCGCGAAAGCCCGCGATCTGTTGGGAAGTCCCGTGATTCAGATTCCGTGGTCCGAGGGTCAAACGGTCGCGATCCTGAAGCAGCGGCTGGGCGAATTGCATCCCGCCATCTTGCCGCTGTTGCCGCGATTGCTGGTGGCGGTCAACAATGACTACGCCGCGGATTCAACGCCGGTCTCGTCCACGGACGAAGTCGCCTGTTTTCCACCCGTCAGCGGCGGCTAACTTTTTCCGGGTTTCCGCCATTCGTGTTGAAAGCAGAAGAGGAGACCTTCGGTCAGTCGTTTCGACGGGGTCAGGAGACCCGCGCCGAACAGGCCGTCAACAGAATTGTCGGAGAGCCCACTTTCCACTTTCCACTTCCCACTTCCCACTGCCCACTTCCCACTGCCCACTGCCACCCAATCCTTCTGCGAAACCGCAAATGATCTCTCTCACCCACGATCCGATCGATTACCACGCTCTGACCGAATCCGTCCGCTCGCCGAATTCGGGAGCGGTCGTGTTGTTCCTGGGAACGGTCCGCGAGATGACGGGCGGTCGCCGGACCGTGGCGTTGGATTACGAAGGCTATCCGCAGATGGCCGAGGCCAAGCTGGCGGAGTTGGAGACTGCGGCACGTGGCCGCTGGCCGATCGACCGGTTGGGGATCGTCCACCGTCTGGGACACTTGGAACTGGGCGATATCAGTGTGGCGGTCGCCGTCAGTTGTCCCCACCGGCAGCAGGCGTTTGAAGCGGGGAAGTTTCTGATCGACGAGCTGAAAGTCTCGGTGCCGATCTGGAAAAAAGAGAACTGGGACGACGGATCGACCGAATGGGTTCATCCCGGCGGTGAAATGCCGAAGCCCGAATGACGCGATGGAAGCATTCAACCGGATGACGGACTAGAATCCATTGTGTACGCCGACCCGATGGCGTGTTGTCTTGGAAGAGGGTGGGACTGCGGCACCCTCCAATTCACGTCCCTCCTTGAGTTTGATGAATCACGATGTCCGACATGCTGCCCCTGATCGATTCCTTCGGCCGGTTGCACAACAACCTGCGGATCAGCGTCACCGACCGCTGCAACATCCGCTGCTTCTATTGCATGCCCGCTGAAGACGTCGAGTTCATGGACAAGGCCGAACTGCTGACCTTCGAGGAAATCGAACGGTTCGTCCGGGTGGCGGTCCCGCTGGGGATCAACAAGCTGCGACTGACCGGAGGCGAGCCGTTGGTCCGCCGCGAGTTGCACAAGTTGGTGGCGAAACTCGCCGCGATCCCCGGTGTGGAAGACATCGGCCTGACCACGAACGGCATCCTGCTGGCCGACCAGGCGGCCGTTCTGTATGCGGCCGGTTTGCGCCGGATCAACGTCAGCTTGGATGCGCTGACTCCGGAGAAATTCAAACTGTTCACCCGGCGCGACGGATTCGAGAAGGTGCTGGAAGGGATCAAGGCGGCTCAGCGGGTCGGATTCGAACCGGTGAAGATCAACGCGGTTTCCGTCCGCGGTTTGACCGAAGAAGAGATCGTGCCGTTCGGCCACTTTGCCCGCGACACCGGGGTCGACGTCCGGTTCATCGAGTACATGCCGCTCGACGCCGACAACGCTTGGGAACGGGGCAAGGTCTTGTTCGCCCACGAGATCATCGAGCGACTTTCGTCCGAGATCATGCCGCTGGTTCCCGAGGGGCAGCCGGACCGGAACGCGCCGGCGACGGACTTCATCTTCGAAGACGGGGTCGGCCGGATCGGCTTCATCGCGTCCATCAGCCAGCCGTTCTGCATGAGTTGCAATCGCATCCGCATCACCGCCGACGGCAAGCTGCGCAACTGCCTCTTCAGCCTGGAGGAAACCGACATTCGAACGCTGCTGCGGGACGGCGGCAGCGACGCCGCGATCGTCGCCGCGATCCGGGCCAGCATCAAGGCGAAGAAGGAAGGGCACGAGATCAACACGGCCCGCTTCATTCAGCCAGAGCGTCCGATGTATTCAATCGGCGGATAACGGCAAGTGGAAAGCCGTAGCTCGGACGCCTCGTCCGAGCGAACCCCAACCGAAAAGCACGGACGAGGCGTCCGTGCTACGGCTTTTTCAACGGGTTGATAGGGCACCGATTACGAGCGCCACTCATTCGGCAGCGTCGTCTCTTTGGGGATGACGATGATGCCGTCCGCCAGCGCGACGCGCGAATCGCCGTTGGTCAGCGGCTTGGTGTTGGAGACCTGCACGTTGCGGCCGATCCGGCAGTTTTTGTCGACGATCACGCCATCCAAGTGACTGCCGTCACCGATGCCGATCGGTGGCAGACCCTGGGCTTGATCCGCCGCCAATTCCTTGGCCGATTGATAAGAGTCGGAACCCATCAGGATCGAATTCGAGATCCGCACATTCTTGCCAATCTTGCAGCGCAGACCGATGACCGAGTTTTCGATCACCGCCCCTTCGCCGATGACACAGCCGTCGGAAATCAGGCTGCTCGTGATACGGACTCCATCCAGCCGGGTCGGCGGCAGGAAGCGGGCATGCGTGAAGATCGGGGCGTCCTGGTTTTCCAGCGTGAACGGAGCGTTGGGGCGGGTCAGGTCGATGTTCGCATCGTAGAACGAGCGAATGGTCCCGATGTCCTCCCAGTATCCGTCAAACAGATGCGCATGAACGTTGTGAGTCCGAATCGACATGGGGAAGATTTCCTTCCCAAAGTCGTGGTAATCGCTCTTCGTCAAGAGGTCGATCAGGACGTCCCGGTTGAAGACGTAGATGCCCATGTTGCCCAAGCAATCGCGCCCGCTGCTCTTGATCCCCCGCGAATCAATCCAAGCGGGATCGGTCCGGACGTGGTCGTCGATCTCTTGGTCGGACTGGGGCTTTTCGAGGAACCCGCGCACGCGACCGGAATCGTCGACGCGCATGATTCCGAACCCGCGGGCCGCTTCACGCGTGACCGGAATGGCGGCGATCGTGGCATCCGCCCCCGACTTCTTGTGCGTCTCCAAGAGTTCGCGATAGTCCATGCGATAGAGCTGGTCGCCCGACAGGATCAGGTAATAGTCGACGTTCTTTTCCCGCAGGTTGTTCAGGTTCTTGCGCACGGCATCGGCGGTCCCCTGATACCAGGCTTCCCCCTCCATCGTCTGCTGGGCCGCGAGGATTTCGACAAACCCGCCGTCGAACCGGTCGAACCGGTAAGTCTGGCGGATGTGTTGATGCAGACTGACTGAATTGAATTGTGTCAGCAGGTAGATGCGGTTGAGCCCGCTGTTGAGGCAGTTCGAGATGGGAATGTCGATGATGCGGTACTTGCCCGCCAGCGGAACCGCGGGCTTGGATCGATACTGGGTCAACGGAAACAGTCGCGTTCCCTTGCCACCCCCCAACACAATCGACAACACATTTCGCATTCACAAAACCCCTTACGCGACTCAGATGTCGCACCCCATAACCAGTAATTCCAGATCAATGCCGCTGGATCAGGCGGGCAGGATCAGCAGTCGTTGTCCACCGTCACCCAGGCTCACCGCGTTGGCGAGAGGATATCAGCGCGGGGTTCATTTGGGGAGCAACAGCGCGGGGGCGCGAAGGGGTCTGGCACATCGTCCTCGCAGCCCAATGAGCCGCAGGGCGCTACCCCGGTTTGGACGTGCGTCCCGGGCAAGAACCGGACGCTGGCAAGTTCCGGCTGATCCCGCCAAGTAATCTTGCCACACCCGCGCGAAGGGAATCGAGTCCTTCATTCCGCAGCGATCAAAGCCGCCTCGGTTTGGGTCCGCGGCGAGTCGGCCAGTTCCTGGCGGCGGACGGGGACTTCGATCGGGGCTTCGATTCCCAATCGAACCCGGTTGCCCTGGATCTCCAGCACCGTGACGGTCACCAAGCCGCCATCAATCATCACCTGCTGTTTCAGACCGCGCGTGAGCACCAACATGGCCGTTCCTCCGTGAATTCTCCCCGATGCGTCCTGACGGTTTTATCGTCCCCGGCATTATCACGCCCCAGGCAACCCCCCCGGCTGAATTGTCTGCAATCTCCGCGTTTGAAACAGGTAATGGAGTTTCTGGAACTTGTAGACATCAACGAGACATCGAATCCGCCTCGGAGAGGATGCCGCGATGACGTGTTGTCGGCGGTGCTTTCACACCGGACGCGGCCCCGATTGAGTCGTTTAACCCTGAGCCAACGGCGAAGGCGGAGCGAGCAATCGCGACCATCTCCGCTGGCACTGTCGGCACACTCATCCGGCCGCTGGCACCCGACACCTTCGCCGTTGGCTCAGGGTTAAACGAAGCAGCCTTTCGCCCGCAACCAAAGAGTCAGAAGCAGAACCACAGATTTCACAGATGACGTGACCGACAAAAGTCGCTTGGACAGCGTTTCGTAGCACAGACGCCTCGTCCGTGCGCGAAGGTCATGGGCGGTTTCAGACGCACGGACGAGGCGTCCGTGCTACGGGGACTCCTGAGGAACACATCGGCGGTCATGATGAATTTGGCTGAAAAGGGTGTTGTTTGGTCATGGTGTTTCAGGCCGTGGCGGTGGGTGGTGTCGGGATCAGTTGGTAGCCGAGTTCACGAGCTCGACGGGTGAGGGACTTCAGGAGGCGATCGTGGTATTGCTGTTCGTACCACGCCTCGCCGGGATCGACGTATTCCAGTCCGTGTTTCGGGGCGCGGTAGATCATCACGGCCAACTTGCGCGCCGTGGCGGTGATCGCCTTGGGGGCTCCCAGGGAGGCCTTCATTCGGCGCAGGTAGGCTTCCATCGAGGTTTTGGAATGGTGCAGGGCGTTCGCCGCCGTGCGCAGGGCGGCGGCGACTCGATTCGAGCTGGGGCGGGTTTTGCCGCTTTGGCGGCGACCCGCCGATTCGCGGTTGTCGGGGCAGAGCGCCAGCCAACTCGCGAAGTGCTTCTGCGTGGGCCAGCGCGACATGTCCGTACCGGTCTCGCTGATGATCTTCAACGCCGTGTGGGCGTCGATGCCCGTGATCCGCGTCAGGTCCACGCCGACTTTCCGCTCCAGCAGACGCTGCGCGTCGAAATCCGGCGTCCCCTTTTTGTGGCCGCGATGCTTGGGCTTGGCGGGCGGGAGTTGCCGGTCCGGCGGCGTGAGCGGTTCGCGATCCGTCCAGGTCTGCAAGGTCGCCTCGATCCGGGTGTCGCACTCGGCGATCAACATCTGCGTGGACCGGTACAGATCGCGCGACTGACGCAACGCGAAGAGATGCTCGTCACGCCATTCGCCGGTCAGAGCCCGCGCGATCGTGGCTTCGTCGTGATGACAGTTCTCGTGTCGCAAACGGGCCAGCTTCACCGGGTCACGCTCGCCCGCCAGGATCGCGTTGATGATCGACATCCCCGTGACACCGGTGATGTCCGACAGCACCTTCTCCAGCTTGAGGTTCATCTGCGTCAGCGCCTTCTGCATGTGACGGATGTGTTCCGCGGCGAACTCGACGAGCAGGCCCCGCTGCCGCAGGTAGGCTCGCAACACGCAGGTCTGGTCGTCCGGACGAAACGCCGCCGCCAGCAACCCGTAGGTGTGCAGTTGCTGCAACCACTGGCAATCCGCCACATCCGACTTGCGCCCCGGCACCGACTTGAGCTTGCGGGGATCGACCAGCACCACCACGAAGCCCCGCTTCTGGAGGAGTTCGTACAGCGGAATCCAAGACACGCTGGTCGATTCCATCGCGACCGTCCGGATGCCACACTTCTGCAACCAGTCGGCCAGCGCGTGCCAGTCGTCCGTGAAGGCTCCAAACTTCCGCACGGGCTGGGGATCCCGATCGGCGGGAACCGCCACGAAGTGAAACTCGCTGTGGATGTCGATCCCCGCCGAATCCGGATGCACCGGAGCAATCGCTGGCGAACGACCGGGTCGGGGCACGGATTTCAAAGTTCGACGATGAGCCATCACACACCTCCCTCCACAGAATGCGAGACAACACACAGGCGACGCGAGCGGCGATGGTGTGTCTTGAGCAATCTCCTGAACGGGATCCGTGAAAACCACGGCGGATTCTCTGTGGCCCAGGGAAACCCCCGTCTTCAACGGTCACCAATGATTGA
>JANMLE010001577.1:0-5338 GCA_031372385.1 Planctomycetota bacterium
ACAATCATCCGGGGGCTGACGCCGCCCGGCTCACCTTGAATCTGAAACCCCACCGAAAGGACCGTCCCTCCGATGCGCATCGCCGTCGCCTGTACCGTCGCGGTTTGTCTGACGTGTTCCCTCGTGGGGAATTCCGTTGCACAAGATCTGAAAAAGGGTGTAACCGATCCGGCCCACGTCGATGCCGATTACCATCTCCAGGGGGAATACGCCGGCTGCGTGTTGTTCTCGGACGGACGTCAACGCGCGGTCGGGTTGCAGGTTGTGGCCCTGGGAGACGGCAAGTTCGACGCCCTGTGGTATCAGGGGGGATTGCCGGGCAACGGCTACGATGGAACCACGCGGCGCAAGCTGAGCGGCACGCGGAAGGAGTCAAAAGCCGAATTGATCACTGACGGACTGACCATCGAATTGCAGGCGGAGAGCCCGGCGCTCGTGAAGAACACCGCGGGCGGATTGCTGGGCTCGCTGCAACGACAAGTGCGCCGCAGCCTGACCGAAGGGGCCGCCCCACCAGCCAACGCCATCGTGCTGTTCGACGGCAAGAACACCGACCGTTGGAAGAACGCCAAGATCACCGCCGAGGGACTGCTGGACAACGGCGCTGAAACAAAAGAGGCCGTCCAGAATTTCACGCTGCACGCCGAATTCCGCATCCCGTACATGCCGTACGCCAGAGGCCAGGGCCGCGGCAACAGCGGCTTCTATCTGCAGCGGCGGTACGAAGTCCAGGTGCTCGATTCGTTCGGCCTGGAGTTGCAGTTCAATGACTGCGCGTCGCTGTACCGGTTCAAGACCCCGGACCTGAACATGAGTTTCCCGCCGCTGAGCTGGCAGACGTACGACATCGATTTCACCGCCCCCAAGTTCGACGCGGCCGGCAAGCGGACCGCCAAGGGCCGCATCACCGTCCGGCACAACGGCGTGGTCGTCCACAACAATCTGGAACTCGACAACAAAACCGGCGGCGGCTCGGCCGAGGGACCGAATCCCCTGCCGATCCTGTTGCAGAACCACGGCAACCCGGTCCACTTCCGCAACCTCTGGCTGATCGATCACGATGCCGCGCCGACGACGTCCCCGGCAGGTTCCTCCACGATCACCGTCGCCACCACCGACTGCGGCGGTACATCAGCCGCGGCGTGCTCCGTCTCCGCCAGCCATCGCCGCCACCCGCGCCTGCGTCGCTGCCGTTGATCGCAGCGCGGTGATGAGCCGCACGGCAGAACGTTCCACGTTTCGGCCGAATGGACGGCGAACGGCGAATGCGGCATGGCCAATGCGGATCGGCGATTGGCAAAGCTCTTCAGCCCGGAGGGCGGCAGATGGTAGCCCACGGCGCGAGCCGTGGGTTGAGTGGCGAAGAACGCGCATCAGCCCGGAGGGCGACACATTGATGAACCGTCAGCGTCCGTCGGAGTGTCGCCCTCCGGGCTGAATGGAAACTGCTGCCGATTTCCCACGGCTTGCGCCGTGGGCTAACATCTGCCGCCCTCCGGGCTAAAACCACCACGCCCATGGCCGGGTGCGCGCTGTCGGTCGATACGCCGTACGCCGTTCACCGCTCGTTCTGCCTCAGAGATTCGCACGGCTCGCGAGGACATGGATCGTTGCAAGCGCAAGGGACCGAATGCGGCGGGCGCAGGAACGGTCTACTTTCCCGGCAGCGGGATCGACTTTCCATGCGGGTCGGTCGTGGGTTGGTCCAATTCGGCGGCCAGTTCGGCTTGAAGTTCCGGTCCCAGGAAGTGCTCTACCTGTTCGGCGGTGGCGTGCAGGTGGTCGTGCGGCAGTGCGAAGTGACGGGCCATGTACAGTTCCCAGAGCCGGTGTGACCGCACCAGGTTCCGCGCGGCCACCGCCCCCGATTCCGTCAGCGCGTCGCCCGCCGGGCCGGCCTGGATCAGGCGCTGGTGAATCAGGCTCCGTCGAGCGATCCATTGGAACCATCCCGGTTGTTTGGTTTTGTCATGCGGCCGGGTTCGCGCCACTTCAACTCCGGCCGTTCCGGCTGCGATGCCGGCGGCCGACTCCTCGCGCCGATACAGACCACCGAGCAAATCTTCGCGGGCGATGCGCAGGCTCAGTCGCAGTCGATCCAGCCACGCGCGGGCAATACCGTGGCGGGGATTGGCGACGAGTGCCAGCAGGAAGCAGCCAAAGGTGGTCACCGACATCATCCCCGCCGTGCTGGCGTCCTTGACCTGCGGATAGCCGATGCGCGAGCAAATCATCGCGGGGAGCGTGATCGCGAAGGCGTGTCCGACAGCCGCGCCCGCGGCAGCGATCAGCAGGCTCAACCAGAGCATCGTCGTCAGTCGGTCGGTCAGCAGGCGCGCGGTGGCCGCGGGGACGATCAACATCGCGATCACCAGGATCGCCCCAACGGATTCGAACGCCGCCACCACCGTCGCGGCCGTGACCGACATCAGGACCAGCGAGACCCAGCTTGGACGCAGCCCCTGCGCCGCGCCCAATTCGGGATCAAACGTGTTCAGCCGCAGTTCCTTGAAGCAGAGCAAGATCAACAGGCCGTTGAGCAGCAGCATCGCGCCGTTCACCACCACGGCCTTCGGAATCCCCGTCCCCGACAACGTGTCGTCCGGAGTGGCTTCCAGATTGCCGTACAGGACGCAACCGGGATCGAGATGCGTCCGGTCCGCGAACAACCGAAGCAGCAGCAACCCCAGCGCGAACATCGACGTGAACACGACGCCCAACGCCGCGCTCCGTTCGACGCGGCCCCAGCGCTGGATCACTTCGGACAGGACCGCGGCGACGACGCCCGACAACGCGGCACCCAGAAACAAGGCCAACTGCCGCCGCGCGACAAACGACATCCCTTCGGCGACCCGCCCGATCCCAACGTCGTGTTCGGCTCCCGTCCCCGGTCGCAATTTCGTCCCTGGGACTGTGCCCGCTACGGCTGTCGCTTCAGGAGCCGCCAGCCAGCCGGCATCCTCCATCCACGACATTCCCAGATAGGCGATCACGATCCCCGGCAGCACGGCGTGACTGAGCGCATCGCCGAGCATGCTCTGCCGCCGCAACAACAACCATGTTCCCGGCAGCGCGCACGCCATCGCGGCCAGAGCCCCCGTCACGGCGATCCACGTGTCGAGACTTTCCCAGAAGGAGAGTCGTTGAAAGAACTCGGCAAACATCGGCAGACGCCCCGTCGCGGTTGTTGTAGGGAGAAGGTTTGGCGAAACAGACTTCGGAAGTCTTCGAGCAAGTTGTCCGACGGCCCAAGCAGAACCGGATGGATCTCTGGGTAGCCACGCTCGCCAAGAGCGTGGGGGTTTCGCGGAAAACCCACGCTCTTGGCGAGCGTGGCTACAAGAGTCCTGCCGTGGGTCGATGAGTTTTTGAATCAGTGGACCACCGTTGCACCATGCGGATTCACGGGGGGAACCCGGGCCCGTACGCGGTCCTGTTCGAGCAACTCCTCCAGTTGCTCCACCAGTTCGGGTTCCAGCACATGTTCGATCTCGTCGGCTTCCCGGTCGACGCGACTGGGAGCGATATGGGCGAAGTGAATCAGGTACATCTCCCACAGCCGATGGTTGCGCGTCGCACGCCGGGCCAGCCGCGTTCCCTCGGCCGTCAGGCGATAGTGGCCGTCGGCATCGCGGCGGATCGAACCGTCCCGCAACGCCGCGGTGAGAATCCCGCGCAAACGCGTCGACGGCCACGATCTCGAAGCGAGCAGTTGCTCGAACGAGATCGGCAGGGTCGTGAGATCGCTTTCATGGTGCGCGGCCGCGCCCTCTTCCAACACTTCGAAGCACGCCCGCAGCAGGTCCAACTGGCCGATCCGCCGGCGCGACGCGCGCTGGCGCAGTCCGCGCCAGACCACTCCGCGCCGCGTGCCGAACAGCAGGCTGACCACAAAGATCGCCGTGCCCGCCAGCACGATGACAGCGCCGGCGGCCAGGCGCGGGACGAGGGCACTCACAAGGATGCCGACCGCGCTGCTGAACGCACCGAGCGCCCCCGACATGATCGTCAGCGGCCCGTGACGATCGGTCCAGAACCGGGCGGCGGTCGGCGGGATGACCAGTTGCGCCACCACCAGCAGCAGCCCGACGCTGGGCATGCCGATCACCGTGACCGCCACGACCAAAGATGTCAGCAGCAGGTCGAGCCGGCGCGTCGGCCAGCCGAGCGCCGCGGCATACGCCTCGTCAAAACACAACAGCGAGAACTCCTTGAACAGCAGCGCGCACAGCGCCAGCACCACCGCGCTGGCCACGGCGATGGAACCGACGTCGGCCGCCGTCATCGACGCCGCCTTGCCGAAGATGAACTCCGACAGCCCCGCGGCACTGCCCCTCGACAGCTTTTGCACGATGCTCAGCAGGACGATGCCGAATCCGAAGAAGACACTCAGCACGATCCCCAGCGCCGCGTCCTCCTTGATCAGCCGCGTCCGCTGGATCAGTCCGGCGCAGAACAGCCCGCTCGCCGAACCCGCGGCCGCGCCGACCAACAGCCAGGCCGGCGTCTTGCCCGTCCCCGGCGCGATCGATTCGAGAATCAGATACGCCAGCCCGATCCCCGGCAGCGCGGCATGACTGGCCACGTCACCGACCAGTGACTTCTTGCGGAGCAGCATGAACGCCCCGACGATCCCGCCACACGCGCCGAACAACACCGTCCCGCACAACACCACCCGCGTGTTGTAGTCCTGCAACGTCAGCACCCGGAGGATGTCGGCGAAGGTCATGATCGGCTTCTAAGGCGAGCGGCAGGAATCGGCCTACAAGCACGCAGCGCAAGCGAGTGAGTTTTCCGACACACTCGCTTGCGCATCGTGCTTGTGGGGGAATTCGCGGAAAACCCACGCTCTTGGCGAGCGTGGCTACAAAGTTCTTCGGCGGGTCAAGTAACTCTTTCGCGGCTCGACTGAAACGCTGTTCGTAGCTGAATTCGCAAGAATTCAGCGGAACATCGGCCTACGGCCTGAGTTCTTGCGAACTCAACTACGGCATGCCTCCGCCGTGTCGCTAAAGAATCATGGTTTCTATTTGTCGCTCATCCGGTATCCCACCAGATCCAGCAATGCCAGTTTGCCGCCGTAGGTTCGGCGGAGATTCTCGGTCGTGAAAACCTGCTCGACCGGCCCGCTGGCGATCAGCCGCATGTTCAGCAGCATCACGTCGTCGAAGTACTCGGCCACGGTCTGCAAGTCGTGATGCACGACGAGCGCCGTCTTGCCAGCCGAACGGAGCTCGCGCAGCAGTTCGACGATGGCGCGTTCGGTGGCGGCGTCGACCCCCGCGAACGGTTCGTCCATCAGGTACAGATCGGCGTCCTGCACGAGAGCCCTCGCCAG
>JANMLE010001584.1:0-1017 GCA_031372385.1 Planctomycetota bacterium
GTAGCCACGCTCGCAAGAGCGTGAGTGAGTAGCGAAAATCGAACCTGCACCACCCACGGTCTGGCGACCGTGGCTACCTCCGATACTACGGTACTCAACTCGAAGAGCTGAGCAACGTCGACTCAAAGTCAGGAACTCCAGCATGTCAGTTACCGCGTGTGGATTTCGATGGTTGTCAGTCGTGGCCGGCGTGGCTTTGTCGCTCATGCTGTGCGGACATGTGCCGTCCGGACACGGTGCCGACCCGAAGCCGGTGTCGTCCAGTTGGGCATCGTTTCGGCATGACTTGGCTCAGACCGGCGTCGCTTCGTCGCCGCTTCCCAGTGAGTTGGAACTGCTGTGGGAAGTGACGCTCGGCGACCAGATTCTGGCGACGGCGGCCATCGTCGGCGACTTCGTCTACGTCCCCTGTCTGTCGGGGGAACTCGTCTGTTTGGATCGCAAGACGGGAGCCAAAGTCTGGGCGTACAAGTCGGTCGAGGTCGTCGAAAAGAATTCGTTCGCGCCTGGATTCAAGTCCACACCGACGGTCGCCGGCGATTCGATCTATCTCGGTGACGAAGAGGGAATGTTTCACGCCATCGATCGCAAGACCGGCAAGGGCCGCTGGAAGTTCGCGACGGGGGGCGAGATCTACAGTTCAGCGGCCGTACTGGAGGGCCGCGTGATCTTTGGATCGTACGACAACCGCCTGTATTGCCTGCTGGAAAAGGACGGTTCGCTGAGTTGGAAGTACGAAACGCAGGGCTATGTCCATTGCTCTCCCGCCATCGTCGACGGAGTCACGTTCATCGCCGGATGCGATGAACATCTGCGCGCGATCGACATCAAAACCGGCGCGCAAACGGTCGAGATTCCCCTGGAGACCTATCTGATCGCCTCACCCGCCGTTGTCGGAGAGGTGTTGTACGTCGGCACGTTTGCCAGCGAGGTCGTGGCCGTCGACTGGAAGAAGAAGGAGATCGTCTGGCGCTATTCGGCCGGAGAAAGCGAGCATCCGTTCCATTCGTCGGCAGC
>JANMLE010001589.1:0-2027 GCA_031372385.1 Planctomycetota bacterium
CAATTGAACGCGAATCCGCTTCACCGACTCGCGGACGGCGACGCTCGACGTCAGCTCCGGAGCGGGGAGGTACGTCAGAACTTCGTGGCCGAGATCGAGCAACGACTGTTCGGCACGCGACCGCTCGGCATGCGTCTGCGAATCGAGTTGCTTGATCAGGGTTTCCACTGCGGCACGGCGTGTCGTCAGCGGCGACGTAACGTCGTCGGCTCTCACCGCTCTCTCCGGCACAACCGCCGAGATCCGGACGGCCAGCAGTCCCAGTGCCATTGTCAGAACCGTCAATCGTCGCACGATTCATTTCCTTCGGAGTGGCCGCCCAGTCTACAGCCGCGGTTCCCGAACGGAAACCGGTCGTCCCGTGGTTTGGTCCCGCGGGGCCGTCCAAACCAAGCTAAGTTTTGGGGAAGCGATGAGATGGTGTCGGTTGGTGCGCTGCCCAAAAATTTAGGACGGGCACTCTTGCCCGTCGAGTACCTCAAGGAGAAGACGGGCAAGAGTGCCCGTCCTACGAGTTCATCGAAGACTGGTTTACCGCGCGGGCAAGCAAAGACGCGCTTCACGTATTCTGGAGTTGGCATTCAAGGGGTGGCCGATGTGGTGGACTCGCTGGCTCGTGGCAACCTGCATGGGGATTGGGACCGTATCGACGTGGTGCCTCTCCAGCGCGGCTGGTGAACCGATCGCACTGTTGGAGGTGAAGATCGGCACGGAGCGATTGCAGGGGCGCATCGCGGCTCACAATGATCAGACTTGCTGGCTGTTGCGGCGTGACGGTCGGCTGGCATCGTTCCGCACGGATGATGTCGCGGACTTTCATGAGATTGAGCCCCGTTTCCGGCCGTTTTCGTCGCTCGACATCCGCGACCAATTGCAGGCCGAGTTCGGGCGCGGCTACGAAGTGAAGACCACGTCACACTACGTCGTCGTTGCCGGACGCGGGACCGGGGATCGGCATGCGGAGCTGTTTGAACGCATTTACCGGCAGTTTCACGCGTACTTCACGGTGCGCGGGTTCCGAATGGCCGAACCCGAATTCCCGATGATTGCCGTGGTGTTGCCGAACGAGCGGGCGTTTGTCGACTACTGTGTCGCCGAGGGAGCGCGACCCCAGCCCGGCTTGGTCGGGTACTACCTTCCCAGTTCAAATCGGGTGGCACTCTACGACCGGGCCGCGGTCGGCCAATCGACGGCCGATGACGTTGACGACACCGTCATTCACGAGGGAACGCACCAAGTCGCCTTCAACACGGGGGTGCATTCTCGCATCGGGGCACAACCGCTCTGGCTCGTCGAAGGATTGGCGACGTTGTTTGAAGCGGACGGCATTCGCCGACGGGAAACGGCGGCCGAGATCGGGGACCGGGTGAATTCGGCGCGGCTCGATTGGTTCCGCGAATACCGCCAGCGCCGCCGACCGGCGAAGTCGCTGGAGTCCTTCGTGCGCGACGACGGGCTGTTCAAGAAGTCGGCGCTGGACGCCTACAGCCAGGCTTGGGCGCTCACCTTCTATCTGGCCGAAACGCGCCCGGTGGAATTCGCCCGGTATCTGAAGGCTGTGTCGTCGCGGAACCCGCTGGAAAAGTATGAGGGGGACGCCCGGGTGAAGGACTTCCGCGCGGCGTTTGGCGGTGACTTGGAATTCGTCGAAACCGGGATGCTGCGGTTCTATGACCGGTTGGGGCAATGATTCGCGTCCTTGCGTAGGCTGGCGGTTGAGGGTGAGGTGGCCGACGCAGGCGACGCCGGCAACATCCGTGAACCAGGGTCACAATCCATGACTCGCCTCGGTATTGTGGCTGAGCGTTGCCATCGGTCCGGCGGTGGATCAGCGTCTCACCAACCGACATCGCACAGCCTGGCAGCGGTCCAACAATGGACATTCTCCGACTCACAGAACATCACGATGCTGGCACGCTTGATATTGGCCCGCCGTGGGAATAAACTCCGCGACCCCGAAGAGTTACGGGGGTGATTGTGTCCGCAAGGTGGCGGGGCGGTCGTTGTTGTGTGACATTGATGATTGG
>JANMLE010001614.1:0-1393 GCA_031372385.1 Planctomycetota bacterium
CCGGGGCGGTTCGAGTGGCCGCCGATTCAGGCGTCGTCGATGTACGATCCGGCCTACGCATCGGTCCACGGGGGCGGCCATGTCGTCGTGTTCGGTCGCGATGAGGTGATCCACGACGTGGCAGAGAGGCCCGGCGAGAATGCCACGAATCGCGATTGAATCTCTCGACGATCCCCGCGTGCGGATGTATCGGCACCTGAAAGCGAGCAACCTGCTGCGCGACGGCCGGCTGTTCATCGCCGAGGGAACCAAGCTGGTCGAACGCCTGCTGGCCAGCGACTTCCAGACCGAGTCGGTGTTGATCGCCGAACGGCGCGAAGCGGAATGGGGACCGAAAGTCCCGCCCGATGTGCCGCTGTACGTCGTCCCGCAAGAAGTCGGCGAGCAACTGACCGGGTTCAACTTTCACGTCGGCGTGCTGGCGTGCGGCATTCGCCAACCGGACCGCTTGCTGGACGACACGCTGCCGCGCGACACGTCGCGGCTGACGGTGGTCGTCTGCCCGAACTGCGACAACCCCGAAAACCTCGGCGCGATCATCCGCATCGGCAGCGCGTTCGGGATCGACGCGCTGCTGCTGGGCCGCGGTTGTTGCGATCCGTTCTCGCGGCGCGTGCTGCGGGTGTCGATGGGCTCGGCCTTGCGGTTGCCGATCATCGAATCCCCGGATCTCGAACGGGACGTGCGGCGGCTGCGCGAGGAATGGAAGCTGGAACTGATCGCCACGGTCCTGGACGACACGGCCACTCCGCTGTCGGCGGCCACGCGATCCCCGCGCGCGGGCCTGCTGTTCGGGAACGAGGCGGACGGACTCGATGACCACTGGCTGTCACTGTGCGACCGCCGGCTGACGATCCCGATGCGACTGGGGACGGACTCGCTAAACGTCGCCATCGCCGCCGGGATCTTCCTGCATCACTTCACGCAGGGTGATTGAATGAGACGATTCCACGTTTAGCCCCAACGCCAACGGCGCGGGAGCGGATGTTAGGAAGTCTCGCCTTTGGGGATGTCAGCCTTCAACGGGCGGCACTATCCCGGATTATCCACCACGAAATACACGAAACACACGAAAGGAATACGGCGAGTCGGGTTGCGTGACATGCCAATGCATCCGTGAAACGACAGAGTGTCTCTGGTGACATTCGACTCAACCTTCTGACTTTCGTGTGTTTCGAGTATTTCGTGGTTCAAGTCATGAATTGTCCAGGCCATTCGTTCGAAGAACATGTGCCGCCCCTTCAGGGCTCCAAGATCTGTGACGGTCGCTACCCAGGGCGGCGCTCCCGATGGTCGCGTGCCCGGGGCTAAATTAGGGCTGCCCCGTTGGGGCGTAAATCCAAAACAGTGCAACATAAAAAAGCGGATGCGGGGCGTCCCGTTGATCGCGCGC
>JANMLE010001659.1:0-1379 GCA_031372385.1 Planctomycetota bacterium
ACCGGGAAGGCAGCCGGCAGGAAGTGATCTACCCGTAGGACGGATTTTCAATCCGTCCGGTGCTGACGGACGGATTGGAAATCCGTCCTACGTCAGCGGGTCACAACCAAAGCTTGAAGCGCTCGCGAAGGTTTTCAGGCAGACGGCGCATCACCGCCTTCTCGATCTGATGCGTTGGATACCGCGTGCTGAAGTGCATCGCGATGATCTTCTCGTTCCGGAACTTGTCGGCCCGTTCCAGGAAATCGTCCAGGTGCAGATGTCCGTACTTGTGGATCTTTTCCCGCCGGTGGTCCGATCGAAAGAACGTCAGTTCGATGATCAGGATCTTGGCGTCGAAGACCGGCGGATAGTTGTCCAAGCCGGCCGGTGACGTGTCTCCCGTGTAGCACACCAGCGGCGTGCGCAGTTCATGCGTCACCTCGGTCCCAGCCAGCCGCAACTCGCGGATCTGGTCGCCAGTCAGGCTTTGATATTCCGGTTTCAGTTTGCGGCGACGCTGCCAGACCAGGTAGCCCACCGAGGGAACCGTGTGCGTCGTGGCGAAAACCGTGACGACATGCTCGCGCGACAACTCGATTTCCTGCCCATGCTTGACGCCAATCAGATTGCAGACCATCCGGCCGCGGTCGAGCTTCTGCCACGCCTTCAGCATCCGCTCGGTCGGTTCGACTACTTCCTCGGGAAGATAGATTGTGGGCGGCTCCATTTTCATCATGCGCCGCCGCGCGACGTACACCGGCAGCGCTGCCATGTGGTCCAGGTGCGAGTGCGTGACAAAAATCGTCGGGATTCCGATGAAGTCCCACGGGCTGCCACCGAGATCAAACCCAAGCTTCAACTCGGGGATCCGCCAGTAGCTCTGCACGGCCGCACGGGAGTAGCCTTCGATCGTCAAACCGCCATGCTGATACGAAAGGACGGGCAGGTTTTCGAGCATGGGGATCTGCGACCGCGAGGGAATCTTCAACAACGTCGCCCGACCATCGCGGGCGGGTGCTTCAGAACGGGCCGCGTCACGGTGACGGGCTAGACTCGAACGAGCTTGCCCGAGGCAATGCTCTTGGCTTCGGCATGACACATCTTCAACGCATCGCGTGCCAACTCAGCCGACAACAGGTTGGGAACCTGCCCGGACTTCACGGCCTCGACTGCCGTCTGCAATTCCGCCGTGAACGCCGCACACCATTCGCCGCCCCCCTTGAGTTTCGGCTGCTTGGCCTTGCCGTTCTCAACCACGGTCAGCGGTCGGTCCGCACACCACGCTCCCGCCAAGGTTCCGGCGCTGTACATCAGCGTGGCCTTCTCCAGGAAGATTTCGAATCCGTGTGCAAACGCCAACCCGTCCGCGGCAATCCCGCCGCTGACGGCACTCACCG
>JANMLE010001723.1:0-1913 GCA_031372385.1 Planctomycetota bacterium
TCGTCGTAGCCGCCCGACTTCATCATCAACCGGTGTCCGGTGAGTTCGCGGT
Organism: Planctomycetota bacterium; assembly: GCA_031372385.1. GTDB lineage: Bacteria > Planctomycetota > Planctomycetia > Planctomycetales > Planctomycetaceae > Schlesneria. The sequence continues at coordinate 53 of JANMLE010001723.1, forward strand.
AACGACGGAACCAGTCGTGCAAATACGGATTGTCCAGTTCCCGCGCAACGATCCCCATCGGGAAGCCCCACATGCCGCACAGCGCCGGACCGATCTCCCAGTTCCCGAAATGACCGCCCAACAGGATCACTGGCCGTCCCGAACAGACCGCTTCGTTCGTGCGGGTGAAATCGGCGAAGTCAATCGCCTGCCGGTAACTGTGAATGTGCAGCTTGCGCGGCGATTGGATGATCTCGGCCACCGTGCGAAACAGATGCACCCACATGCGGTAGACCAGTTGTTCGATCTCGGCTTCGGAATACTGTTCGCCAAACGCCAGCCGCACGTTGTCGCGAGCCACCTTGAACCGGGTCCAGCGCCGCGGCAGCACGTAATGGATGATCCACGCCAGTTGCCCGGCCAGCCGCGCCGTGCGGCGCGGCGACAGACAATCGACCACACAGACCAGCGTCTGGAACACAAGGAATTCCAGCCGGTGCCGGATGGAGAGAAACATGAACATCCCTGATCGGTGCAAGAGACCGCCGAACCGTCATCAGCCCGGCCACGCGGGGAGTCTCTTCCGAACCGCCGATTGCGTCAACCGAGCTTTCCCGATCGGCAAAACAAGGCAAGAGTTCAAAGGAAAAATGCCAAAGTCAAAACGAAGATCGACCAGTTCCTTCCGCCATTTTCCCTTGGTTGCTTTGGCTGTAACTGAATGCAGGCGTCATGTTCTTCGCCCCAACGGGGCCGAAGGAACCCAGCCCAGGGCAAGCTCGCCCGGCGAGCGCCGCCCTGGGGGAAAGCCACACACAGGATGCCTGCCCTGAAAGGGCTGCGGAACACCGATGCCTCCGGTGCCCCTTCAGGGCACATCAATTCGCTCGGTCCCTGATCCCAGGGCGGCGCTCGTGGAACGAGCTTGCCCTGGGCTGGCTTCCTCCGCCCCTTCGGGGCAAAAACGGTAGCACCTGTTATCTGGCAGGGGCGGAAGCTTCCTCCTTTTTCCTCTTGCCTGTGCCCCGTCTCCGCGTCGGTTACGCTCCTTTCGGCCAGTCATTAGAATCACCACCTCGAATCAGTCCCCCATCACTCCATCAGGGCTCCACTCATGGCAACCACCGGGTTTGGCATTGTCGGCTGCGGCATGATCGCGAACTTTCACGCCGAAGCGGTCAAGCACATCAAGGGGGCGAAGATCGTCGCCTGTTACGATTCCCGCACCGAAGCGGCCGAACGGTTTGCCGCCGCCAATCCCGGTGTCACGGTCTATCGCACTCTGGAGGCGATGCTTGCCGACGGCAATGTGCAGATCGTCACGATTTGCACCCCCAGTGGAGCCCACATGGAACCCGCGGTGAAGGCGGCGAACGCGGGCAAGCATGTCGTCGTCGAGAAGCCGATGGAGATCACGCTCAAACGCTGCGACGCGATCCTCGACGCCTGCCAGAAGAACGGCGTCATGGTCTGCCCGATCTTCCCCTCGCGGTTCAGTCCGGCCAACATCGCGCTGAAGGAAGCGGTGGACGAAGGCCGGTTCGGCAAGCTGACGCTGGGCGACGCCTATGTGAAATGGTGGCGCACTCAAGAGTACTACGATCAGGGAGGGTGGCGCGGCACGTGGGCATTGGACGGTGGTGGAGCCTACATGAACCAGGGCATTCACAATGTCGATCTGTTGTACTGGTTCATGGGCGACGTCGCCGAAGTCTGCGCGGTCACATCGACGCTCGCGCACGAACGAATCGAAGTCGAGGACGTCGGCGTCGCCGCGATCAAGTTCCAGAGCGGCGCGGTCGGCACGATCGAATGCACCACCGCCGCCTGGCCCGGTCATCTCAAGAAGACCGAAATCCACGGCACGGCGGGCTCGGTCATC
>JANMLE010001765.1:0-1247 GCA_031372385.1 Planctomycetota bacterium
GTCGGCTTGGTCAACAGCAGGCTTTGTCCGGGCGACGTTGGGAAGACGCGGCGTCCGCGGCCTTCCTTGACCAGGAACTCATGGTCTTCATCGGGATAGAACCCCAGCAGCGACAGCTTGAAGCCGTTCTGGCCGCTGGCCTTCCCGTGGCAGCCACCGCTGTTGCAGTTGAGCTTGGTGAAGATCGGGGTGATTTGATTGGGAAAGTTGATCGCGACATCGATCGCGACGCCGGTCACTTCGACGGGAAGTTCGACGGAGATGTTGCCCGAGGCCACGGCCTTGACGACCGTCTTGCCATCCTTCATCGGGGTCATGTATCCCGTGTTGTCGATCTGCACGATGCCGGCTGGCACGGACGTGAATTGGACGGTGCGGGTGTGGTCGCGAAACTGGCCGCTGGAGTAGACGCCCGTCGCAAACAGTTGTTGCCGGCCATCGCGACCGCGGAGCAGGACACCCTTTCCGCCGGCATTCGGTTCCAGTCTCAGTTGCGTCAACTGCCCGGGGTCGCCCAGTCCCTTCGGAGCGGCGGCGGAGCTATCGGAGACCGCCAGCGCCAGCATGGCCAGTGCTACTGCGCCTGCTGAAAATCGCCAAGATCGCAATGTGTTCTCTCGCATGCTCAACTCCTCATGCCGCAGGGCAACGATCGATTTGGGGTGTCGTGTGGCTTGGAACGAATGCAGGATACCGTCGTCACATGGTTGGAAGGATGTCACTGCCGACTTGGTGGGATTTAGCAGGAAACGAGTCACCAATGAGCGGATTCAAGTGGTCTGTCACGCGGGGCGTCGGCGGGTTTGGCAGGCTGACCGGGCGGGTTTAGTCTTCGATGACCGACACCAACATATCGGCATCGGCTTCTTTGTCAAGCTGTTGCGGTCAAGTCCACGGCACCGATCGCAGCGAGTTTGTCACGAAGGGTGGGGTTGGGCGCGGTCGTCTTCGTTGTGGGGGTTGTCCGGATTGGAGGGTTCGCCCCGTATTCGTTGGGCGCGCGTTCTGCGGTCGGGCGATTCGTGGAGAGTTCGCGTACAATCATTCCGTTGTCCCGTCAGGCTTCGCAGAGGTGTGTGGATCACGCCCCGCGCGTCCTTCGCGATGAATCGTGGTTTCCGTCATCTGACGGGGAGCGGTGCCCACGCGGTCCCCATCAAACGATCATTGGTTGCATCCAGAGATTCCATCGAACCATGGCCCCCGCCGACTCCACCCCTGATTCGTTTCATTCGCTCGACGAAGCC
>JANMLE010001768.1:0-4477 GCA_031372385.1 Planctomycetota bacterium
TGATGCGCGGCGTCATCCAGTCCAGGAACATCCGGACCGCGTCCGACCATTGCAGGCGCAGGTTCGGGTTGCGACCGGTCAGTTGCGCCAGTCCCGGTGGGATCGTGATTTCACCGGGCAGATCGTGCGTCGCGCCGCCGACGGTGATGTAGCTGTAGGTCAGCCGGGCACCGCATGCTTCTTCGAACAGGTCGAGGATGATTTCGCGTTCGCGGAACGCATACAGGAACGGGCTGAAGGTGCCGAGGTCCAGGCCATAGGCCCCCATGCCGACGAGATGGCTGGCGACGCGGCCCAACTCGGCAATGATCACCCGCAGCGTCATCGCCTTTTCGGGGACTTCCATGCCGATCAGCTTTTCGACCGCCAGGCTGAAGCCCAGGTTCATGTTCATGCCGGCCAGATAGTCCATCCGGTCGGTGTAGGGAATCCACTGGGGCGGCGACAGGTTTTCACCGATCTTTTCCGCGCAGCGATGCAGGTAGCCGATGTGCGGCGTGACTTCGTGGACGACTTCGCCGTCGGTCTTCAGCAGCAGGCGGAGCACGCCGTGCGTGCTGGGGTGCTGCGGGCCCATATTGACGAGCATCTCGTCGGTGCGGACGTCGAATTCGACGATGCGGGGATCTTCGAGGGTCAGGCTCATGGTCTTCCCGGTATTTCTACTGTGACGGTTCAGGTGTTCGAGTTGAGTGCAAAGTGAGAAGTGATCAGTGCAAAGTGCAAAATGTCAGACGCTCACATCAGTAGCAACGCCCGGCACGGCGGCACTCGGATGACTCACCGGGCTGTCGATTCGTGCGTGGAAGAGTCGTTGTCTCCCGTTCACTTTGCACTTTGCACTGATCACTTCTCACTTGGCACTGAATCTTCCGGTCCAATCCATCACAGTGGAAGTGTTCGCAGTTCAGTAATCGTCGTATCGGGCGGGTTGTTCGAAAGGTCTGACCCTCGTCTAAACCAAGGGGTCCGGACTTCGAGCCATCTGCTATTTGCCGCGGACGCCGTGGTATTCGAGCGGGAATTCGTAGTCTTTCCGCAGCGGATGGCCTTCCCAGTCTTCCGGGCAGAGGATGCGGCGCAGGCTGGGATGATCGGTGAATTCAATGCCCACCAAGTCATAGGCTTCCCGCTCGTGCCAGTCGGCAATGCCCCAGACGTGGGACACGGAGGGGACTCGCGGGAGTTGGCCGGTCTGGCCGTCGTGCCAGCGGGGAAGCTTGACCTTCAGCTTGCCGTGATGCTTGTGGGTGTAGCTGTACAGGTGATAGACGACTTCGACATGCGGCTCGCATGGAGTCTTCTTCTTGGGGTCCGTTTCGAGCCAGTCGGCGCCGCACAGATCGTTCAGGGCGTCGAACAGCAGATCGGGATCGTCGTGCAGAAACGCGGCCACATCCGCGATGCGGTCGGCGGCGACTTCAATCCAGGGATCTTTGACGCCAGTCTTCAGTTCGCGAATGGTGTCGGTGCCGAACCGGTCGACCAGCCGCTGGTGAATCTCTTCCATGCGCATCGCACACTGCTTCGCTTTCGTCGATGGGAATCGTGATCGGAGACAAGAACCGGAGGGCTGATGCCTGATGGCACTCAATTTCGCCTGTAGCTGAACTCGCAAGAGTTCAGATGATTGCCAAAACCGGCTGAATTCTTGCGAATTCAGCTACGTCGAACAGGAACACGAATTGGAAACTTGCTCAAGGTGAGTGCCATTGGGCTGATGCCACCCCGCTCAAACAGTAGACAGGGAACTCAGCTCACGACTTGTGCGCCGGGACGTTGGCGAACGCCGCTGGAGCCGGTCGACCGGGACGGGGCGAGCTTGGATTGCTGCGACAACGTTCGGACCCATTCCAAGTCGCCGCGTTTCCAGACGTAGGCGAAGCCGACCAGCAGGACGCCGAAGAAGATCAACACGTCGAAGAGGCCCGTCCAAGCCAGATCCAACGCGATGCCGGCCGGGATGGCTTGGTCGGGCGGCAAGCTGCCCGGAGGCAGGCCCATCAATTGGTTGCTCAGCGCGAGACGGTCCGGACCGGACAGCGCGGAGTCGGTCAATTGAACGGCGTTGCCGAAGATGGCCGCCCAGGGGAAGAAGAACACGACTTCGACGTCGAAGATGATGAACAGCAGCGCGACCACGTAGAACCGCAGGTCGAATTGGATGTAGCTGCTGCCGATCGACGGCTCACCGCATTCGTACGCGGCGTCCTTTTCGGCGTTGGGAAGACGGGGGCGGACCAGACGGCCGATGAGCAGGGGGGCGATCAGAAATCCGATGGTCACGAGGGTGAACACCAGAAAATGTCCGACAACTTCAGTCATGGTCCGTTCCGATTCTCGATCACAAGAGGCCGTGAAACTGGCGGGCAACCCGCCTCCCGTCGCCGTTGGCTCCGGGTTAAACGAAATCAATTGGCGGATTCATCGAATCGCCGCCGACCCTGAAACCCCGCCTCGTGCGTGTGCCAGAACTCCACGGCCGGTTCACCGAGCTTCCAGCACAGGGAGACTTCCCGTCCGTTGACCGTGCCGGGGAAGTCGACCAGTCCCATCACGGGATCCTTGAATTCGACGCCGAGTTCCGTGAGTTCCTCGACAAACGCTTCCAACTTTTCGACGTCCCGTTCCAACTCGGTCCGAATCTGTTCGACTTCCTCAAAGTACGGATCGCCCGACCCGTGCGGGGCCTTGCCGGTTGAACCGCGTCGCAGGGCATTCAGGCGCTGTTCGCGCTCGCGCACGTCGGTGTAAAGATCAACGATGTCCTGCACGATGACCCGAACCAATGGCAGCGCCTTGTTGGCGGAGGCCACGGTGAACAGCGTGCGGGGAGCCAGTTTGGCGCTCATGAACCAACCACCTTTCGCTCATTCCCAGAGCTTTGTGAGAGCATCCGTCCATCTCGCCACCGATTCCCCGCGCGGGGGAATCATTCGTCCTTCGGTGTGAATTGAAAGGGACTCGGTTCACCCTTGACCCACACCGGTTCGAACAGAACCTTGGATTCCGCCACCACCGTGGGGTTGAGCATGGCCTGACCCCAGCCGACTTCCAGCGGCAGCTTGGCGTAGTCGACGATGCAACCATCACGGCTGAAGCAGCTCAGGTCGTGGTTGGAGCCCATGAAGATGCAGTCCACGGGACAGGGCTCGACACACAGCGCGCAGAACATGCACTTGGTGTAATCGATGGTGAAGCCGTTGACCCGGAACCCCTTGCCGACGGGGCTCTTTTCCTTTTCGATGTAGATGCAGTCGACCGGGCAGGCGACCGCGCACTTGTCGCAGCCGATGCAGGTCGTCAGATCGTAGCGGTGGAAGCCGCGGTAGCGCGCCTTCACCGGGACGGGGACTTCGGGATACTCGAAGACTTCGGTGAATGTCTTGCGGCGGTACGTCCACAGCATCGTCCGCATCGTCACCCACATCCCTGACATCAGGGTGGAGACGGCGACCCACACGTTTCGACACCACTCGACAAAATTCCACAACCACTGCATGGTTGACTCACTGAAAAAGCAAAGCCGCGACTCCGCACCGGCATGGCACCGAAGAGTTCGGATGCAGATGACAACCGGTGCATTTTGGACTCCAGAACGGCTCCGGATTATAGGACGCGTTGGGACCAAAGCAAGCGACGCGGAGGCGCGTCAGGATTCCCGAAAACGAGACTTGACGATTGCCGAAGTTGGCTGCTTCGACGGTGACGGTTCGCGTCGTTCAGTTGAGTGCAAAGTGAGAAGTGATCAGTGCAAAGTGCAAAATGTCAGGCACTCGCATCCGTGGCCAATCGGACGCGGCAACGTTTGAGCGACACACTTCCTTGTCTGGGAGCGTCTGCGCCTTTCTTTCACTTTGCACTTTTCACTGATCACTTTTCACTTTGCACTGAACCATTCAGCCCGATCCGCCGCAGTAGAACTACGGCATGAGCGAGCGGACGGCGTCGCCGACGGTCTGGGTGTGACGGGTCAAGTCATCCTGCAATCGCTGCCAATTGCCGCCGTAGCCCATGCGACGGGCGAGCGATTCGAAGTCGGCGGAACTCGACGCCGGCACCGCCAGATCGCGGGCATCGCCGCGGACCATGCGCAGCGATTCAATCACGTTGCGCAGGAACGCATACGCGTCACTCAGCCGCCGGTGGAGAGTTTCGTGCAGCAGGTTCAAACGCGACAACAGCTCCAGGGCATTGCGCGTGTTCGTCGTGCGCAGTTCCGGTTGCAACTGTCCGTGACAGATTTGCAGGGCCTGCACGAGGTACTCCAAGTCGACCAGGCCGCCGGGACTCAGCTTGGCATTGAAAGTCTCCGCGCCGACCAGATGACGGACTTGCCGTTCGCGCATCGCGCGAATCGCCGCGAAGTCGACGGGCTGCGCGGTGTAGACGATCTCGTCCCGCAAGGCGACGAGTTGTCGGCCGAAGTCGGAATCGCCGGCGATCGGACGCAGTTTGACGAGGCTCTGTCGCTCGT
>JANMLE010001776.1:0-3346 GCA_031372385.1 Planctomycetota bacterium
CGGTGAGGGCCGCGCGCGGCGAGTCGCACCTGACGATCGCCATTGATGAGGCCAACGACGAATTGCTGATCGACGGCGCGAAGCGCGAGGCCGATGGCGCGCTGAAGCTGCTCCGCACGCTGGATCGTCCGGTCGACGAGAACGATCCGGTTCAGGTGACGACCACGACGAAGTTCGTCTGCCAGATCGCCCACCAACTGCCGGCCGAGATTGAACGATTGCGAGCCGCCCGGAAGGCCGCCGCACCGGCAAAGCAGCCCCTCTGGATCGCGCAGGGTGACGCGCAAGGCGAGGCCCAGGTTCCCGCCGTCGATGACAAGGAAGACACGCGGCGACAACCCGCCATCATTCCGAACATGCCGCCCGGCGTCGGTGAATTGATCGGCAAGCTGAACGCCGAAGTCACGATCGTCCCCATTCCCGATCTCGGCGCGCTGGCGGTGATCGGCAACAAGGCGGATGTCGAGCAGGTGATGAAGGTCATCCGCGAGTTGGAGAAGCTCAGCGAAGCCACCGCGCCGAAGGTCCATTTGCTGTACTTGAAGAACGTCGATGCGGAGTCGCTGGCCGAATTGTTGACGGCGGTCAACGACCGGCTGACGCAGTTCCCCGGCAAGGCGACTCAACCGACGCAAAGCGCGGCGATCCTGCCGATCACCAAGCCGAACTCGCTGCTGATCATCGCGCCCGAAGCGGACCTGCAACGGATCTTGGACCTGGCGGAAGAGCTCGATCAGCCGGTCGATCCCAAGACCGAATTCCAAGTCTTCCGGCTCAAGACCGCCATCGCGGCGCAGATCGAGGAAAAGCTCCTCGCGTTCTATGCCGACCGGACGAGCCTGGGGGTCAAGGTGCTGGTGATTTCCGACTCGCGGGCGAACGCGGTCATCGTGCGGGCCCAGCCGCGCGATCTCGATGAAATCGCCGCGCTCATCAAGAAGCTCGATCGCGACGATCCCGCCTCCGTCATCGGTCTGAGAATTTTCCCGCTCAAGAACGCGACGGCGCTGGAACTGGCGGCCGTGATGAATTCGGCCATTCAAAGCGTGATCGCACCGCCGACGTCGGGCAGCGGCGGCGGGAATCAGCAGGGAAGTCAGACGGGGATCAATCCCGCGCAGATCGACGAGCAATTCAAGAACGTGAAATCGGCCGTGCTGCAAATCTTCAACCTGAGCGGCAACGGCGAGAAGATTCGCTCGGGCATCCTGGCGGACATCCGCATCACCCCCGACGCCCGCGCCAACACGTTGGTCGTTTCCGCCTCCGAACAAAGCATGACCCTGATCGAAGAGCTGATTAAGCAACTGGACCGCCAGACAACCACGGTCTCGGAAATCAAAGTCTTCACGCTGGCCAACGCCGACGCCGAACTGATGGTCAACCAACTCAACGCGCTGTTCAACAACACGCAGCAGGGACAGGGTCAGGGTGGCAACCAACAGCGGCAGAATCTGGGGATCGCCCTGGAGGGTGCGGCCGATTCCAGCAGCAGCCTGGTGCCGCTGAAGTTCTCGGTCGACAAACGGACGAACAGCGTGATCGCCGTCGGTGCCCGCGAGGCACTCGGGGTGGTCGAGGCGATCCTGTTGCGGCTGGATGAAAGCGATCTGCGCGCCCGCCAGAACGTCGTCATCCGGCTGCAAAACAGCCAGGCCGCGCTGATCGCCCAGTCCATCGCCCAGTTCTATCAGTCACAACGGGACATCGCCCAGGCGGACCCGAACCTGATGAGTTCGGTGGAGCAGATGGAAAAGGAAGTGGTGATCGTCCCGGACGTGACCAACAACAGCCTGCTGCTCAGCGCGACACCGCGCTACTTCAAGAACATTGAAAACATGATTCTGAAGCTCGACGCTCAACCGCGGCAGGTCATCATCCAGGCCCTGCTGGTGGAAGTCGAACTGACGAACACCGACGAGTTCGGCATCGAGCTCGGCTTTCAGGATCCCACCCTGTTCAAGCGCAGCGCCGTCAGCAACATCCAGCAGTTCAGCACGACCACGTCCCAAACCCAGACGAGCACCGTTTCCACCAACAGGATCCTCTCGTTGGATGGCACACCGGGGTTCAACTTCAACAACACGAGCATCCCGCTGGGGAACAACGTCTCACCGGATGCGAGCAGCGCGGCGACGGTGGCCGCGCAGAGCCTGACGAACTTCTCGCTGGGTCGCGTCAATTCCGACCTGGGCTTCGGCGGGCTGGTCCTGTCCGCCGGATCGGATGCGGTCAACGTGTTGATCCGGGCGCTCTCCGCGCACCGTAAGATCACCGTGCTGAGCCGTCCGCAAATTCGCGCCCTCGACAACCAAATGGCCGAGATCTTCAGCGGTCAGAACATTCCCGTCATCACCGGTTTCACCGCCAACGGCACGACGGGAGTCAACACGCCGACCGTCACCCAGAAGGACGCGGGCGTGCAACTGCAGGTGATGCCGCGCATCACCGCCGATGGCAACGTCGTGATGCAGCTTTATGCCCAACGCAGCCAGTATCGCCAGCAGGGTGTGCCGCTCTCGACCGACGCCACGGGCCGGACAGTGACCTCCCCGATCTTGGACATCAGCCGCCTGCAAACCACGATCAGCATTCCGACGGGCAACACCGTGGTGATCGGCGGACTGATCAACACGAAGGACGAGGCCTTCACGAACAAGGCCCCGTTCCTGGCGGAGATCCCCCTGCTGGGCCACCTGTTCCGCTTTGATTCGCGGACCACCCGCCGCGTCGAACTGCTGGTGTTCCTCACTCCGCGAATCATCAGCGGTGCACTGGACGAAGAGACCATCAAGGAAGTCGAAATGGGACGGATTCACTTCATCGAAAGCGAGGCGGAGGAATTGCATGGTCCGCTGCGCAGCCTGCCCTGTCCCGAGGACGTCTTCAATGACGTCAAGCCCTCGGAAGTGTACGGTCCCGGCAGCGTCCCGGTCCCTGCCCCGCCGGTGCCGCGACAGGGTCCGAAGATTGACCCCCATCTGCAACCGGCTCCGCCGCCGGCACCTGATCCCGCCACATCGGTCATTCGCGACAACGCCGTCAACCCGGCGTCCGCCCGTATCCAGTACACCGAAGAGGATCACGGCCAAACTGTCGTCGAGCAGGCCAGGGCGGAATCCAAGACCCGGTTCCAACTGTTTGGCAGGAAGCCGAAGAAGATTGTCCCGGCCGCGGAATGACACGTGTGCCGTGTCAACGGAGCGTCTGCGTCAGAAAAGCGCGTCTGCGTCAGAAAAGCAGGTACCACGGCAAGCTCGGGGTCGGGTGTTCAAATTTCAAAATTGGCCGAGCGAGGCGCGTGGCCACCAAACATTGATTGACGGCCAATTTTAAAATTTGAACA
>JANMLE010001803.1:0-1535 GCA_031372385.1 Planctomycetota bacterium
GATCAGTTCGTTCGGCCCGTCCGGTTTGAGAGCCGCAGAAGTGTCGAACGTGAACGGGTCATAGCCCCCCTGGTGCGAGCCGACCTCTTTCCCGTTGAGCCAGACGGTCGTCTCCCAATCGACCGCGCCGAAGTGGAGCAAAACATTCTTGCCGGCCCACGCGGCCTCGACCTTCCCGTCCTTCGTCGGCACCGAGAACGAACGGCGATACCACAGCTTGTTCTCCGGCCCGACCGGCTTCATCACGCCGGACAGCGCGGACTCAACCGGAAACGGCACGAGGATCTTCTCGCTCTCCCACGCAGTCGGCGTCCCGTCAGCCTTCGGACGAATGGCATAGTCCCACAGCCCGTTCAAGTTCCGCCAATGCTCGCGCACCATCTGCGGCCGGGGATACTCGGCGTGAACATTCTGCGGCGTCACGTCCTTCGCCCACTTCGTCATCAACGGCGCCTGCTTCGGCTGCCAGTCAGCGGCAAATGCGGAAATGCAGCAGGCACACAGCACAGCGGCCAGAGAAACAGATCGGTTCATCGCACGGCCCTCAGAGAAGTGACATTGAGAATCCGACACGATTCAACCGCGCTGGATGCGCGATGTCCACTGAGGTGCGTTCGCCGTCAGGGCCACCGCCTTTTTGAAACTGGAGCACTTGTAGGGTGGGACCAGCGGCGCTTCGCCGCGCCGGCCCACCATCATGACAGGCGATTTCCTGATGGTGGGCCGGCGCTCGAAGCGAGCTTGTCCCACCCTACATTCAAAGTGGCGACGCCCTGCAACGGCGGGCCTGCGGATGGAAAGCGATTGGCTGGTCGAATACTCTGTGACCTGCGCCGAACGTCGTTCCGATCCGGATCAATTCACTCAGACCAGCGACCGAAATGCCTGCTTCCGACATTGTCATTCGTGGTGCCCGCGAACATAACCTGCAGAACGTCAGCGTCACGCTGCCACGCAACAAGTTGATCGTGATGACCGGGGTGAGCGGCTCCGGGAAGAGCTCACTGGCGTTCGACACGCTCTACGCCGAAGGGCAGCGGCGGTATGTCGAATCGTTGTCGTCGTACGCCAGGCAGTTTCTCGGGCAGATGCCCAAGCCCGAGGTCGATTCGATCACCGGTCTGGCCCCGTCGATTTCGATCCAGCAGAAGTCGAGCGGACGCAACCCGCGTTCGACCGTCGGCACGATCACCGAGATCTACGACTACCTGCGCGTGCTGTTCGCGCGCGTCGGGCAACCGAGTTGCCATCAGTGCGGCCGGCCGATCACGGCGCAGACGCGCGAGCACATTCTCGACAGCATCCTGCGTCTGCCTGACGGGACCAAGTTTCAGATCCTCGCGCCGGTCGTGCAGCGGCAAAAGGGTGAGTTCCGGGATCTGTTCACCGACCTGCTGAAGCGGGGCTTTCTGCGCGCGCGAGTCGATGGCAAGGTCGTGCAACTGACCGACGATCTGAAACTCGACAAGCAGATGAAGCACTCGATCGATGTCGTGATCGATCGCCTCGTGGCGGGCAAGTCACCCCGCGCCCGG
>JANMLE010001867.1:0-2450 GCA_031372385.1 Planctomycetota bacterium
TGTGCCGAGCAAATGGCCTCATCACGAGCGTCAGACCGCGATAAAACGTGTCTCAGCGAATTCTCCGGCCTCCTCAGCGGCCTCGCCGCCTAAACTCGAATCGCCAACCGCCAACAAGCCGATGTTCTGTCGGCGACGTCATTCAAGAGACTTTGAGCCAGAAATCGAGCAATTACGATCAGCCCGAAACAACAAAAGCCACCCTACGAGATTGTGAGGTGGCTTTTCTGCTGGAGATCTCATCGGGATTTTGCACGTAATTCTGCTCGAATCCCTAAGCGTTTCCCTAAGCTAAATCCCTAAAATCATGAGCCGCCGCAAGTCGTTTTGTATAAAGTCTTTAAGATTGGGCGATACTGGATTCGAACCAGTGACTTCCACCGTGTGAAGATGGCACTCTAGCCGCTGAGTTAATCGCCCGGGGCGGTGGGACCGCTGTCCCGTGTCGCCGGGGTCCAATTTGTATCGCCTTCTTGGGGGGACGGCAAGGAATTCGTCGGAACTGTCGACTTGTGAACTCGATTGCCGGACGTGACTGCCGTTGGAGTGTGACGATTGTGCGGAGTTTCCGTGGTCGGGCCTGCTTGCGTTGCGACTGGAAGAGCGGGCGATCCGGCACGGTGATCGGCTGTTTTCGATGGTGTTGCCGGTCACGACCGCGCTGGATTTCAGGCTGCCCGTCGGGGCTCGCGGCATGTTGCGGTTCGAACGATCGCGGCTTCCATCTCGCGTGAATATGGGCGATTGTCGATCGGAACAGATCGTGACTTCTTGATCTGCGGTCGATCAGCCGATACAAATATGTGCCCCGTCAGCTTCCCCATTCTCCGCCGCGAGAACCTCTGACGTCGCTCCCGACTGTTGTCCGACCCGCCTTCGATCCTTCCGCCGGAAACTTCCGCCATGCGATCTTCCCTTGGCTGTGACCAGTTTCGTCAATCGTTGCGAATGAGTCGCCGCGGGTTTTTGCAGGCCGGGGCGATGGGGGTCGGCGGGCTCTCGCTGGCGAATCTGTTGCGGCAGGAAGCGCAGGGAGCCTCGGCGAATCGGGAACGGTCGGTGATCATCCTCTGGATGCGCGGCGGGCCCAGCCACATCGACATGTGGGATCCCAAGCCGGAAGCGCCCGTCGAATACCGCGGTGAATTCGGGACGATGTCGACCGCCGTGCCGGGGATTCAACTGACGGACATGCTGCCCAAGTCGGCGGCGATCATGGACAAGTGGTCCATCATCCGCAGCCTGAACCATCACGATGCCGGGCATTCAACCGGCGACCAGATCTGCTTCACCGGCTACAACACCGGACCGAATCCCGATGAGAACGTGCATCCCAGTTGCGGCTCGATCGTCGCCGAGCAACTGGGGCACCTGTCGCCCGAACTCCCCGCCTATGTGATGATCCCGAAGATGCTGCCCGGCGCGGGATCGGCCTACCTCGGCGTGGCCCACAAGCCGTTTGAAACGATCGCCGATCCCGCCAATCTGGCGCAGCCGTTCAGCGTGCCGAATTTCTCGCTGGCCGAAGGGTTGGACGTTCACCGCCTGGGCGACCGGCGCGAACTGCTGACGGGTCTGGACCGCGTGCAGGAACAGATCGACCGCTCGGGTCAGATGCGCGCGATCGACCGGTTCACCCAGAAGGCGTGGACCATTCTCAGTTCCCCCAAGGCGAAGGCGGCGTTCGATCTGGAAGCCGAGCCACAAGCGATGCGCGAACGGTATGGACTGATGCCCGCGTTCGATCCGGGGGCGGCAAACCGCTGCGGCGCGCCGGCGTGGAGTCAACGGATTCTGCTGGCCCGGCGGTTGGTTGAAGCGGGCGTGCGGCTGGTCACGGTGGACCTGCGCTGGTGGGACACTCACGTGAAGGGGTTTGAATCGCTGCGTCAGGGCTTCCTGCCCCGTTGGGATCAGGCGTACACGGCGCTTATTGAAGACCTGCACGAGCGAGGTCTGATCGACAACACGCTGGTGGTGGCCTGGGGCGAATTCGGCAGAACGCCGCGCGTGAACAACGACGCTGGCCGCGATCACTATCCGAACGTGTTCAGCGCGGCGCTGGCGGGCGGACCTGTCCAAGGGGGCCGGGTGGTCGGCTCGTCCGACGCGAAGGGAGCCTTCCCACTGGCCAATCCCAAATCGCCGCAGGATGTGCTGGCGACGATCTACCGGTTCCTCGGCGTCGACACTCAGAAGCAGTACCTCGACAATTCGGGCCGGCCTCACCCCGCCCTGCCGTCCGGGACTCCGATCGCCGAGTTGAGCTGACCGGGTTGAAGTTCCCGCAACAAGTACTGTAGTCCCGTCGCTCCGCCGACGCGACGTGCCGCGAATGCGTTCCCGAAGCTTGACCATCTGACCGAAAAGCCGCTGTCGCGAGGGGTCGGGAGTCTTTTTCATGCCGCAACGCGTCGCTTTGAGCCATCGTGAGCGACGTCGTGCGGCAT
>JANMLE010001881.1:0-1411 GCA_031372385.1 Planctomycetota bacterium
CGTGCCGAGAAACAGCCACATCCCGAGCTTCGAGTTCGGAATCGGAATGCCCATCTTGAGGGGCGTGTGGGGAGGATGTTGCGTCATGTCGATCGTGTCCGCCGTCAATGAACTTACCGGGGTTTCTTCTTCACCAAAACTTAAACCGCGTCGTCAGCCAATACTCACCACGTCACGCCACCCGCAGCCACTCCAGCAGCCGCAGGTGGTCCCACGTCAGAACCAGCAGCAGCAGCGGCAGGTAGACCAGTGAGGTCAACAGCAGGCGGCGGGCGCTGGTCCGCGTCTCGTCCCAGGCAAACCCGATCGAGGCGGCCAGGAAGGCCAGCCCGAGGATCAGGGCCACCGACACATAGACCGCGCCGGCCGCCCCGAAATACGCGGGCAGCAGGCTGACGGGAATCAATCCCAACGCATAGCCGACCGCCAGCAAGCCGGTCACATGCGGCATGGACCTGCCGGCCGGCAACATCCGCAAACCCGCCGCGCAGTAGTCGTCCTGGTGCATCCAGGCGATCGCCAGGAAGTGCGGAAACTGCCACAGGAACAAGATCCCGAACAACGAGAACGCCATCCCATCGAACTGTCCCCCCGCGGCCAGCCAACCGAGCACGGGTGGGAGCGCCCCCGGAACCGCGCCGACCGCCGTACACAGCGACGTCACCCGCTTCAACGGCGTGTAAACGCCGGCGTACAACACGAACGTCAATCCGGTCATCGCCGCGGTCATGGCATTGACGGTGAGGAACAGATACCCGCACCCGAATCCCGCGCAGGCGAAACCCAGGATCAAGACCTCAGCCGGAGCCAGTCGCCGCGTCGGGAGCGGACGGTTTCTGGTTCGGCGCATCAGTCCGTCCGTCTCACGCTCGATCCACTGGTTCACGGCCGAGGCACCGATCGCGGTCAGTGACACACCGAGGCAGGCATTGAGCAGCGGCACGAACGACGCGGTCCCCTGCAAGGCCAGCAGAAACCCGACCGTCACGGTCATCAGCACCATCAGCGAGATCCGCGGCTTGGCGATCTCGATGTAGTCGGCGAGGCGTGACGCCATCGCGCTCGTGGACCGCGCGACCACCGGAGCCGCCGGACAATTCGGTGTGGAGATCGCACTCATGTCGCGACCCCCACGATCGAACCATCGAACCCGGGCGCGTCGGCGGAGACCCGGTTCGTCACCGGCGATTGAATCGAGCACGCGCACACCACGTTCAGGACCGACGTCATCAGCGTCAGCATGCCGACAACCTTGTGCAGCGAGCAGACCACGATTTGTTCCAGCGAATTGGGCACCGCCACCACGCCCCAAGCCGGAACGCCGTAGCGGACATACCAGGTGGCCAGGCCGAGCAGCGCCTGGCAGACAACCAGCCCCAGCAACATGTTGGCACCGCGAATCAACAGAGCC
>JANMLE010001884.1:0-5175 GCA_031372385.1 Planctomycetota bacterium
CAAGCGAAATCCCCTGACACAACCCAAGCTCGCCCGCCTTCTCGCCCGGCTGATAGGCCTGATGCGCCGTCCCAAGAAACGCCGGCCCGGTGACGTAGTTGGCGTCCCCCAACGCGACGAACGACGGCATCGGCCCGGGCCGCCCGCCGTCACTGCGCAGCTTGCTCACGACCGACCCGATCGAGGGCCGCTTCCCATCCAAAAACCCGGTGTTCAACTCCGGCGGCGTGTGCCCCTGCTGGAGGAATTTCATGTTGCGAATGATCGCCAGCTTGTCCGCAATGCGGGCCTGCAACGGCAGCAGTTCGCTGATCTGCATGCCGGGGACGTTCGTCTCGATCGGACGGAACTCGCTGCGATACTCGACCGGCGCGTGCGGCTTCGGGTCGTACATGTCGAGATGACTCGGCCCGCCGTTCAGGTACACCATGATGATGGACCTGTCCGCCACGGGACGGTTCGAAGCGGTCGCGCCATGGGCCCGCCGACGCAGCAGTTCCGGCAGCGCCGAGCCACCGACGCCCAGCGCCCCCGCCCGCAGGAATCCGCGCCGGGAAATCCCGTCACACAGCCGGAGCTGATTGGTAAGCAGGTTAAGCACGAGAACACCTCGCAAGGTTTCGGTCTTAGGAAGTGGCTCACAACACGTAGCTTGGACGCCTCGTCCGAGCGAATCTCTACTGGCAAACCACGGACGAGGCGTCCGTGCTACGGCTCTTTTAACAGGCCGCTAACGCGGCTTGCGAACGTTGCGCAGCCGGCCCAAGGAACCCATACAACAACTGCCCGATCAAGGCGTGGACGTCCTTGAGTTCCGTCAACACCCGGTCCACTTCATCGACCGTCAACACGCACGGCAGATGGCGTTTGGGTTTGGCCAGAACCATGTCGCCCAGGTTTCCCAACGGTCGCCCCAAGACTTGCCCAAACACGAACACTAATGCGTTCAGGGCCTGCTTCTGCGTGGATGCGGAGACGTGCCGCTCGACCGCCAGGTACTCCAGAAAGGCACGCACTTCGTCAGGCCCGAGTTCACTGTCGGGACGCCCGCCCGAGAACTTCTGAAACCGCTCCCACAACTGCGTGTAACTCTGCTCCGTCTTGAGCGCATAGTGAGCCAGTCGCAATACGCGCCGCAGCCGGTCGGTCACAGTGGCGACTCCATCCGCCGACGCGGGTTTCACGCTCGGCACCGAAATGCCCGCCCGTTGATTCAGTCGCATCCCCCAAGCTTCGCGCAGCACCGGGATCGACAATTCTTCACGGCGGTATCCGAACTTCATCAGCAAGCCAATCGCGTCGAGTGACTGTTTGACCTGCCACTCTGCCTGACCTTTCCGCATCAACCCTTCCAAGTAGTCGCAGACATCTGCGGTACCGACAGCGTCGATCCGCTTCCCAAAGGCGCGCAGAAAGTTCTCCATCCGCACGCCCAGCCAATACGCCTCCTTCGGCTGACGGCACATCGTCGCGGTCATTTGCTTCGCCATTTCCAACGGCGAATCCTGTGCCCCACCGTTGGTCTTGCCCTCAGTGCCGCCCGCGTTTGCCATGCCTGCCATGCTTGTCGCCTCCGCTTGCAAGGATATCGTGATAGGCTGCACGCAGTGCTATCGGTGATAGGCTGCACGCCGCCTATCACGCTACCGAAACTTCCGATTTTCTCAATGGAACTGGTTGACAATCCCCATTTTTCAGGGCAATCTGACGCCCGACAACCTTGAGCCGCTTCCAGTGCCGAGCCGCGTTAGGCTGCACGCTGCTCAATACACCTGTTCGGCGGCCGAGGCGGAGGGCGTAGCAATGCGTCGCGTGGTGACAGTACTGCTCGGACTGAGTCTGCTCCAGGCCGCCGCCTGCGGTTCGAGAACGCAGCCGGCGGCGGGCGTTGGCGGCAGTCCGCCAGCGACCGCCGTACATACCGACACGTTGAAACTTTTCGGAGACCGATACACGGTCGTCATTCAGCGGCATGAGCCGGGCGACGTGTCATCGAACGTCGTGAACGAAAGTAGCGGTGGGCAGACCAAGGAGTGGGCCGAGATCAGTTGGGGCAAGGGTGAGACCCAGCAAGGGAAGTTGGTCATTGACAAGGGCACCCTGACGGTCAACGGGGTGAGCCGCGGGGAGATCAAGCGGGGCGCGCGGATCGTGGTCGATCCGGCTGGCGAAGTGACGGTATCGCAAGACGGACCACCGCCAAACTCCTCAAACGCAGTCCCGGGTTCGGGCTCGTCCCGCCCATAGACATAGCCGTGCCGCTGTTAGGACATCGTCGAGCGCCGAACCAGGCGCTGCACCTGACACCGGCCGCGTGTCAGGTTTCTGGGACTTCATAGCTCCCCTACGCGGCCAGTGCAGGTGAGCTGGTGCGTTGGGCCTCACCATGAACCGCCGCAACGAATACACCGATCACCAATCACATCGTGCGACACATACCCTTCGCCATCAAGGCACGGACACGGCTCCAACATCCCATGCACTCGCAGCATTCGGCGTTTGCCATAACATCGCTCGCGGGCAATCAGCAACTTCGCCTCAGCCTGATGACGCGTCTCGTATCTCGTTGCCGTGGTCAACACCAATGTGCGTCCCGGATCACCTTCCAAGTCTTCGACGAACCAACAAATCTGAGATGATCCAATCGAAATCACAAACGGCCCAACAAGCCGCTCAACTTGACTCGCGGCCGCGCTCGGTTCGCTCATCGGACTTCTCCTTCCGCTCGCAAGTTATCTGGGTCGTTCGGCCTTCAAAGGAGTTGCTCCATGACACGGTTTTTCGCGTTTTGCTCGATGCTTGCGTGCTTCGCCTCTGCGGGGGCCACCATCGCCGCTGACGACGGTCCCTCGGACAAAGTCCCCGAACTGAAAGCCTTGGATTCCTACGTTGGCTCCTGGGACGTTGAGATAACCTCGAAGGGTCTTCCCTTTACCAAGGGGCAATCGTCGACGAAGTGGACGCTCGACGGACGGTTTGTCCAGCAGTCCGGCGGGCTTCAGGCCAAAGACGGGTCAACCGTCGTCAAGGTCACGACCCTGATGACCTACGACCCTGCAAAGAAGGCCTATCGCAGTTGGACTTTCCTGTCTGACGGTTCTACGAGCGAAAGCGAAGGAATCTGGAATGCAAAGGACCGAGTAATGACTTCGGTCGGTCGCAAGGACGAGAATGGGGGGTTCTCCACGACGACGGCAGATTTCTCAGAAACCGGGATCGAGAAGTGGAAAATCGTGTACACAGACCGCACGGGCAAGGTCGTCAGCGAGATGAGCGGCAAGAACACGCGGCAGAAAAAGTAGTACCACCGGCCGAACAAGGCGTTGCACTTGACCGGGCCGGCATCACGGTTTTTCGAGACATCACGTTCCTTGCAGCCGGCCCGGCAAGTGAACTGTAGCGTTCGGCGGCGCAATCAAGTACCGTCGCACTCCTCGAAAACATCAGGAGCAACGACCAGATGGGCGACATCTACATCGACAATCGCGGCGGCGGTGGATCGAAGGGCGGGTTTGTTCCGGCAATCCTGTCGCCGGTTATTCCAGATCTCGGACAATTGCTGCTTGGCCGCGTGGGACGTGCCATCGGCCATTTCATTGTGGCTGCCGGCTTGTGGGTGATTCTGTTGGGCTGGATCATCCATTTGTATTCCGCCTACGAAGCGTCTCGTTGAACTCAACAGCTTTCGCCGAATTGCCGCGAGTGGTATCTTGCACGTATGCAAAAACCTCGCGTGTACGTCGAAACGTCGATTCCCAGCTTCTATCACGAACTGCGGACCACGCCGGACGTTGTCGCACGACGAGATTGGACTCGAAAGTGGTGGAACGAAGCTCCAGCCAAATACGAATTGCTTACCAGTCCGGCGGTCATCAACGAATTGTCGGCTGGAATTCCCGAACGAAGTGCCGAACGGCTGTCGTTGATTCGTGGTTTGCCAATCCTGCCCATCGAACCCGCAATCACCGACATTGCCACAACCTACATTCAACAAAAAGTCATGCCAGCAGACCCAACGGGAGATGCGCTCCACTTGGCAATCGCGTCGTTTCACAAATGCGACTTCTTGGTGACTTGGAATTGTGCTCACATTGCCAACGCCAACAAGTTCGGGCACATTCGCCGCGTCAACTCCATGCTTGGTCTATTTGTCCCAGCACTTGTTACGCCTCTGGAATTACTCGGAGCCAATCATGAATCCACCAATGCCTGATCCCGTCATTGATGAAATCCGCGAAATCCGTCATCGCATTTCCGCCAGTTGCGATCACGATCCGGCAAAACTTGTGGCCTACCTCATGCAGTATCAGGAGCAATTCAAAGATCGCTTGATTTACGATCCGGCCGAACAACCCGCCGCCCAACCAGCGGTTCAACCCGACACGGAAAAAGCGGCGGGTTCACGGCCTGCCACGCCTGTTCTAAATTCGTAGGTCACTCGTCCCCCGCGCCGCTTTGTCCGTGCGGCTTAACCTATGTCGTTCGGCCAGCAAAGACGAGTCTCTGATAGCGAGCGGAGGCGCAGGGCTCGCAGTGGCGGGGCTGTCGTCCAGGCGCCCCGTCACACGAAAACGGTTTCGGGCCGGCTGGCGGATGGCCGACAGTTTGAACCGGCTTCGACGCACTCCGCCACTCACAGCCGGAGACTTGTTTCCATGTCCGCCCCTGGCAACACAATTCGACTCCACCGGGTCATTCGCGCTCCCGCGGAACGCCTCTACCGGGCGTTCCTCGACCCCGAGGCGATGGTCAAGTGGCTTCCGCCGCATGGCTTCACCGGCAGGGTCCATCAGATGGATGCGCGGGTGGGTGGCGGATACCGGATGTCGTTCACGAACTTCGGCACCGGGAAGAGCCATTCCTTCGGCGGCACGTATGTTGAACTCACGCCAAGCGAGCGCATCCGCTACACCGACAAGTTCGACGACCCGAACATGCCGGGCGAAATGCAGGTCGCGATCACCCTGCGAAAGGTGGCCTGCGGGACCGAATTGGAGGTCGTGCAGACGGGGTTGCCAGAAGCGATACCGGTCGAATTCTGCCACCTCGGTTGGCAGGAGTCGCTGTCGCTGCTCATCCAGCTTGTCGAGCCCGAGATTCCCGACGGTCCGTAGCAGTCATGCCACTCGCGGGAGAAAATGAGACGTTTTCGTTTAACCGCGTGGGCATCGCCCC
>JANMLE010001885.1:0-4699 GCA_031372385.1 Planctomycetota bacterium
ATCCATCGCTGCCTCCGGATAAGTGATCGCTGCCACCTGACGCTCCAAAGAGAAACACTTGTCGCCCACCTCGACAAGACCAATTCACCCCACCAATACCAACTTTGCATCACCCCAGGGTGGCCCTGCTTGATGGATCGAAGAAGGCGTGTGTGCCACAGCTTCGGAGCCCGCAGAGAAGCGGTGTTCATCGAAAGGTCGTTCCCAATTCGTCACTTCTTGCCCGGCGTCCACAGTTTTTCAGATTGTGGCACGCCGTCTCGTCCGCACGGGTCAAGCCGGGCCGCCCAGCCCAAGGGTTATCAGCCTGTTGAAAACGTGGGGTAGGCGGCTCGCCTGTCCATAATTTCCGTGGAAAGGCACCGGCGGGCCGCCCGTGCCACGGCTGTTTCAACAGGCTGTCAAACGAGACGAGACGGTTGCCGCGTGGCTCGCAGGTTCCGGACGTCTCCGCCGCACGCCCCGCTACTGTTGCGGGACCAATTCGAAGCGCAGCGTCTGGGGTTTGGCGGCCTCGCGGATCTTGTCGTCGGCTTCGATGACCTTCTTCGTCTGCTCGGCCAGTTGGTCCTTCAACTCGGGGGCGGCCCCCGGCGGCGTGCGCACGCTGTGACAGTCCCCGCCACTGGCCGACCAATCCTTCTTTGGCGGCCACCGCGTTGAGCACGCCCCGTGCCTGTACGGCGACCGCATTCGCGGGGCTCGCCGCAGCGCGGGGGGCGTAGACCAACGACGTCAGATTGACCCCTTCGGCCAAGGTTCGCTCGGAGAGGGCAGAGGGGAGTTGCACGCCGTTGATCTTCAATCCGTACTGGCCCGGCTTGAGTCCTTTAACTTGGAGCATGTACTGGCTCAGTTCGAGGAACGCCGGAAACATCGGCAGCACCGCGGCGGCCTCTTCGGGAACCGGGAACGGCAGAGACTCGTCCAGACGGTCGAAGCTCAGCCCGCCGTTTTCCAACTTCACGTTGTCCACGACACAGCCCTTGGACTCGACCGGCTTGCCCGAGGCGTCGAGCGTCACGCTGCTGACGAACGATTTGGCACCGAGTTCCTTCAGCAAGGCGGCGGTCATCATCAACTGGCCCGGCGCACCGGGATGAACCGGGTCGCCCTGCATCGAGACCGGTTTGTGGGGCGACTTGCTCTGCTCGGTCAGGAACGCGCGGAGATGTTCGACACCCACGAGCTTGTCGTCTTGGGCGAGCGATTGCAGGGTGGGCAGCGAGTTCGCCAAGACCTCGCGCGGCTTGTTGACACCCCAGACGTCGATCAGCAGATGGAACTGATCCGCGAACGGCAACTGCTCCTTCTCGCTGAACATCTTGAGCGTCTCGGCGAATTCATGCAGCCGCTTGTTCCCGCCGAGGTTGGCCATCGTGCCGCCGTTGTTGACCGGGCTCGCGGTGAGCATCACCGGACGGGCATCGCCGGCGCGGATGCGGTCCACCATCTTCGCCATGTTGGCGATGTACTGCTCGGGGGTGTTGCCACCCTGGTCGTTCATCCCCAATTCGACGGAGACGACGGTCGGCTTCCAGGCGTCGATGTCGTAGTCGTAGCGGGCCAGCGTGCTGGTGATCGTGTGGCCGCCGACTCCCGAGTTGCGGAAGGCGAACTTGAGCTGCGGATACCGGGCGAAACAAAACGCCTCGAAGTAGTTCGAGTGCAGATGCTGGGCGGTGATGCTGTCGCCCGCCATGACCCAGATGTCGCCGTCCTTGAGCGGAAAGTCAGCCGCCCGGGCCGTGGTTGTGGCGAGCAGCGACGCGATGGTCAGAATGAAAAGTCGCGATGGATGCATGAACGATTCTCCCAGAAGCACAGAGATTCCCAGCCGATGGTTTCCACAGGGACCGAGCCTGGGGCCGACTCAGACCCGCAATCGACCCGATGATATCAACGCGACCTTCAACGCATCGAACGCCGGGTGACTTTTTTGGCGATTGTTGCTGGTGGCGAGTGGCGAGTGGCGAGTGATGAGCCCTGACAGGGCCATCGTCGGGACGATCGTCGGTGGGAGTGCCCGTTACTTCTTCGGTGGTTCCTCGCGATCGACGGTGACTTCGCGAATCAGCAGCTTGGCCTGCTGGTAGTCGCGGCTCCCCACGAGATCCAGGACCTCCGGCAGGTACGGGAACTTCATCTCGTCGAGATTCTCTTTCAGATACAGGTTGGCGAAGAACTCGTCGTGGTTCGGCAAGAGAACCACGCCGTGGTTGGTCACGGTGTCGATCTTGCGGTTGATGGCCGCCACCAGCGCCTGAATGGCATCGCGGCGGAGGGCGAGTTCCGCCGTCATCCGCTTCTCGACCCATTCCCGGTTCGCATCGGTGGGCGCGTCGACCGTGCCTTCGATCCGGCCCAACTTCTTGACGAGGTGTTTGCCGAGCATCACCAGACGCGGGTGCAGGCCGACACGGACATGCTCCAACTCATGCTTCGCCAGCCCCTTCTCATGCCACCGGTCCGACTCCAGGTACTTGGGCAACAACATGCGGTGCTTGATGGGGACGTCGATCTTGGTGTACGTCGGCACGATGACCGCCGCTCCGGGACGCACCACCACAACCTTCTTCTTGTTCTTGTCCCTGCTCTTGGGTTGGGGGAATTCCACCTGGTAGTCGTAGCGGTATTCCAGCCGGAATTCAAAATCGGTCCAGCCGGGGAACGGCTTGGGAGGTTTCGCCGGATCGTAGAATTCGACGGTCAACCGACCATCGGCGATCTGCTCCTTGACCCACGCCCCGACAGCGGCCGCCGACGGTTCTTCGGCACACAGGCACCGAGCCGTGCCGCCGTTCAGCAGCACGGCGACGCTGGACACCATCGCGAAAACCAGCCGGCGATTGCTTCGCATGAATCCACTTATGAACCGAGGCACTTCGAATTTCAGTTGGTTCGAGCGTCACAGAACGCTTCGCTTTTGTCGGCGCAGCGCCGAACGGCAGATCGCCAATGTTCGAGAACGATGCGTCACATCCCAACCGCGAACGACGATACCGACCGGGTGCATTCCTCACAAACGTAAACCAACGTGACAGCCTGGTCTCACTGCCGGATGGCGTGCCCAGGCCGTCCGCAGGAAATCTACCACCAATGACGTCGGACGGATTTTCAATCCATCCGAAGGGTAGTTCATTTCCTGCTATACCTCGCGCGGCTCAAAGTGAGACATTTTCGTTTAACCGCTACGCCAACGGCGTGCATGCAGGGGGGAGCGAACCGTTGTTCTCGCGCACGCCGTTGGCGTAGCGGTTAAGCGTCTCCGTCGAGGCCGCGCGAGGTATCACTGCCCCGGTGACGATGTCCGAACGCCGGGCCGCAAGTCATTTCCCCGCCGGTTGAAGCAGCTTCAATTCGCCCAGCCAGGCCAGCGATTGTTCCTGCCACGCATCCCACATCGGTCCCTTGTAGCCGTTCAGGCCGTGGCCGCCCGACGCGAGCTCCAGATACTTGCCGGGAACTTTATTGGCCTGCAGTGCCGCATAGAACATTTGTGAGTTTTCCGGCACGACCACCGTGTCGTCCTTGGCGTGCGCCAGAAACGTCGGCGGGGTCTTGGCGGTGACCTGCTTCTCGTTCGAATACAGGTCAATCAATTCTGCCGACGGATTCGGGCCGAGCAGATTCCGTCGCGAACCTTGGTGCGTCTTCTCCCCCATCGTGATCACGGGATAGATCAGGATGGCGAAGTCGGGCCGGCAACCGATCCGCGCGACGGCTTCGGCCGCCTTGGGATCGCCATCATCGAAGTGCGTCGCGGCGGTCGAGGCGAGATGCCCGCCGGCCGAGAAGCCCATGATGCCGATGCGGGCGGAATCAATCCCCCACTCCTTCGCCCGCGACCGTACCGTGCGAATGGCCCGCTGCGCATCGAGCAGCGGCACGAGCGTGCGACCGGCCGGCAGACGGTATTCCAACACCACGCCGGCAATGCCATGCCGGTTCAACCACGCGGCGATGCCGTGCCCCTCGGCTCCCGTGACCAGTCCGCCATATCCGCCGCCGGGACAAATCACGACCGCCGCGCCATTGGGTTTGGCAGCCTTGTGAACGGTGACGAAAGTGTCTGTCTCCTGAAACGATCCGTCACCAACCGGAGCACTCCCACTCCAGAGCCCGACGCGCACCGGCTTGTCTGCGGTCGCCTCCTGAGCCACAGCGGTCGCTCCCTGAAACATCAACACCGTCACCAGAATCCAGCGGACATTGCCAACCATCGTTGTCGTCTCCAAACAGTTGTTGAGGAACAAAGAATCGATCAGGGGCTCAGCCCGCGAGGTCTGGCGGGACCGGATAGCCTTGCTTGTGTCTGCTTCGCAGCATGGTCGCGCCACAGTTTTTCTGCCCGGGAAAAACAACCGCACTTTGATCAGCCAGCAATTCGCTCAAGCGGGGTTACTGGCTCATGACGTCTCACCCTGCGATTGTGAATCCACCGGCACGACCAGCCAGTCTGTCGTGTCGCGTTCCCACAGGAAAGCGTTCGGCGAATTGTCGTCTCACGCGGAGTGAGGATGGCCATGATGCAACGAAGGGACCGCCGTGCTTGAAACTTCTGGCTCTCCGCCATTCGTGTTGAAAGTTGTGTGACGTGAGCGGCAAGGCGCTATATCACTTCTATCGATTCTGCGACAGTAGTCGGGGGTTGCCAAACAGGGGGAGTCTCTGACGCTGAAGTCATTGTTGGACAAAG
>JANMLE010001891.1:0-3481 GCA_031372385.1 Planctomycetota bacterium
GATATGCAAGCAACGCCTATTTGATTTTACAGATCACATGATTGTGAGCATGCACAGAAAGCATATCAAGTCAAGCAGGTGCGCTCGGTGCTTGTGAACTACGGATTCGCGGACGATTCAGAAACAAGGCAAACTTCCGAGTCTGACTCGTTGGACGTCAGCGACGACGATCAGACGGAAAAGGACGACAACGATGAATGATGGCATCCGTTACGAGATCATCCTGCATTGGAGCGAGGCCGATCAGGCTTTTATCGCTGAAGTCCCGGAACTGGCCGGATGTGCGGCCGATGGAGCAACGTACCAAGAAGCGTTGACGAACATCGAAGTCGTCATCGCCGAATGGATCGAGACGGCCCGTGAACTGGGCCGCCCGATTCCGGAACCGCGCGGACGATTGATGTTTGCGTGACTCGCTCGGTCGGCGGCATGCTGCTCAACGACGACGGCCAGGCCGAAAACCTCGACCTCGCCGAACTGGTCGATGAATGCGTGAAGAGTTTGTCGGAGAGGATGTCGGCTGGTTATTTGAAAAGCATCGGCAACTGAAAGTGAAGAATGCCCTTTGCGATTGTTCTTTCCCCCGCAGCGATCGACGATATGAAACGGCTGACTGCCCGGGATCGGTCGATCGTTCAAGACGCTCTCGAACTTCATCTCCGCCACGCGCCGATGCGAACCAGCAGGAGTCGAATCAAACGTCTCAGGGGACTGATTCGGCCGGCGTATCGTCTGCGGGTGGGTGAGTTGAGGGTGTATTACAGCGCGGACGAAAGTGATGGAGTCCTGATTCACGGCGTCGTCCCCAAGGCGTTCCAAGACGACTGGTTGGCAATTCACGGAATACCCGAGGTGGAGGAAATCCAAGATGAAAACAGTTTCGATGAATGACGCCCGGCACAGCCTGGCGGAGCTTGTTCGACTGGCGGAGGCGGACGACATCGTCATTACGGAGAATGGAAAGCCCGTGGGGGTGCTGATCGGTCTCGATCCGGAGGACGACCTGGAAGATCTGGCATTGGAGTCGGACCCCAGGTTTGCCCAGCGGATCAATGCGGCGCACGCCAGTTGCCTGCGGGGGGATGGCGTCCGACTGGAAGATTTGGACCGGATGTTGTCTCAGGAATCCGAACCGGCGGCTCCCGTCCGTGCGAATCCATGATCGCCTCGTCTGTTTCCCAACGGGGCGTGCCGGGGTAGTTCAATCGCGCACCGACCGCCGCGCGAGAACGAATTTTGCAGGGGCGGGGCGTGAAACTTGAAGACATCGTGTTCGACGATTGATGTCGTCAACATGCCGTGTGGACAGTGAATGAAACCGCGTTCGGTGAAAGGAAAGGCCCATCCATGCTTCGACTCTCCATGATCCTGATTGCCATTGGACTGGCAGTCCCCGTATTCGGAGCCGCGCCTGATGTGGATGCTCTGCTGGCGTCCGGCAAGTTCGAGGCAGGCGCGGCCACGCTGGAGGCTCACTTGAAGGTGCAGCCGAAGGACGACACGGCCCGTCTCGGGCTGGGGGTCATGCAGTTTGTGGGTGCCGTGCAGCGGCTGGGGCAGAAGCTGGCGGTGTATGGTCCGCGTCCCCGCTTCGCCGCGCTGGGAATTCCGAATGCGGCCGATGTCCCCGCTCCGGCCGAGTTGCTGACGTATCCGCGGCTGCGGGCGATCAACCAGGAGTGGCTCGACGACCTAGGGCGGGTTGAGGCCACGCTGGCGAAGATCGAGACCGAAGAGATCAAGCTGCCGCTGCATGTCGGCCGGGTGCAACTCAACCTTGGCACGGCGGAAACCCGGTCACTCACGCTGTTGCCGATCCTGCAGCAGTTCCAATTGGGGACGGCGGGACGTGAGGCCGACTTCGTCATTACGTTTGACCGGGCCGATGTCGATTGGCTGCGGGGTTATTGCCACGTGCTGTCGGCACTCAGCGAGATTGCCGCCGCCCATGATGGCGAAGGTTTGTTCGACGTCGCCGCGCACCGCCTCTTCCAACACGCCAAGACGCGGCACGAGTTCCTGCTCGAACCGAACCGCCCTCCGAACAATGGCTGGTTCCAGTTCGAAGACCTCGCCGACGCCGTGGCGATCATTCACATGCTGCGGTTCCCGCTCGTCGAACCGAAGCGAATGGAAGCGGCGCTCAAGCACATCGAGGGGGCGTTGTCGCACAGCCGCCAAATGTGGAAGCGGGTGCTCGCCGAGACTGACAACGACCACGAGTGGATTCCCGGCCCGAAGCAGAAGGGGGCGATCAACGTCGCCGTCACACAGGAGATGGTCGACAACTGGATCGTGGCGCTCGACGAGGCCGAACGGATTCTCCAGGGAAAGAAGCTGCTGCCGTTCTGGCGCGGCAAGCCGACGCGCGGCATCAACCTGCGCAAGGTGTTTCTCGAACCGAGGCCGCTCGACATCGTGCTTTGGATTCAGGGAACCGCCGCGACGCCGTACCTCGAAGAGGGCAACTTGACGAACCCCGACACCTGGCAGCAAGTCAACAACGCCTTCGGCGGGCAGTTCGTCGGGTTTGGGTTCTGGTTCAACTGAAGCCGGATTGTGAGAACTTGTTTCAACACCACCGCGAGGCCAAAGAGTGACGACCGCGTTTCAAGATGCCGAGAGCCTGCTGGCCATGCTGACGCGCGCCGAAAAGGCGCAGTTGGTCAGGCTGGTCATCAACGATCTGGGAGATGCGTTTCCGGGGATCGAATCCCAACCTGGTGTTTGCGGCGGCGAGCCGTGCATCGTGCGGACGCGGATTCCCGTCTGGTTGCTGGAACAGGCACGGCGCTTGGGAACGAGCGAAGCAACTCTGTTACAGAGCTACCCAACTTTGCGGGCGGAGGACATCGTGCAGGCCTGGTCCTATGTGCGGGCACATCGTGAGGAAATCGACCGTCAGATTCGCGACAACGAGGATGCGTGATCGTGGCCATGTTGTACTCCAATGAAAACTTTCCAAGGCCGGTCGTCGAAGAACTGCGACGACTCGGTCACGATGTTCTCACCGTTCTGGAAGCCGGCCGGGCGGATCAAGCCATCCGCGACGAAGATGTGTTGGCATTCGCCGTCAGCCTTGGGCGTGCCGTCCTGACGCTCAATCGCAGGCATTTCATCCGTCTGCACCACGAACAACCGAACCACACCGGGATCATGGTCTGCACGTTCGACCCCGACTTCGTCGGGCAGGCCACGCGGATTCACACCGTCCTGCAATCAGCATCACAACCAACGGGGCAACTCTTGCGAATACACCGACCGACTGGCGACTCTGAAGCCAGATCCGCAACATCATGATTGGCCCGGACCCACCACTCTTCATGCTCGTCACCGACACACGAAACAACACCGATGGACAACACGACCCAATTCACGTCACTCCTCGAAAACTCCACGCTCGCGCGGGTCGAGCGAATGCGGATGCTGCCGTTGCGGCGGCGGACCAACCGCAGCCGCGGCGAACATCTGGCCGGCAAGG
>JANMLE010001902.1:0-9514 GCA_031372385.1 Planctomycetota bacterium
AGGCTTCGGTGTAGTTGTTCTGGTCACTGGGCAGACGCGGGAACACCACCAGAACCGCGCTCTCCTTCGTGTCCTGTTTGAGCTCCATCCGGAACCGCCTTTTGGCGTCCGCGGCCTTCATTCCAAATAGGAACGGCAGGGGGCTGTTGATGATGTTCTCGCCCTGCATCTCTTCGGGCAGCGGGATCACTTCGAAGGACTTGCCTTCTTCGTTCACGATGACGACTTCTTTCCCCGTGCAGATCCATTTCTCAGCCTGGTCTTCCTGAATGCGAAACGGATGTCCGCTGTCACCGATCCGGGCCGACTTTTCGTCCTTCTTCGGTTTGGTGCCCACGATGTCGATGCGGCCCATGTCCGGCGTCTTCAGATAGAACTTGCCCGACGCCCGGCGTTCCTCTTCGAAGACCCTGTTGTACACGGTGCGTTTGTGCTCACCGTTCAGCGACTTGATCTGTGACGATTTGGCTTCCCAATCCCGCAGAATCTTTTCCAGCGCCGGTGAAATCGGCGGTTCCTCAACGCGAAGATTCGCGTTGGCCGGTGCCTGGCCACGCTGTTGTGCGGATGTCTGCGTGACGGGGACTTGCTTGGACGGTGCTTGCTTGGTCGGCGGGGCCTTGCCGGTTGGAGCCGGCTGCCCCGCGGGACGTGATTGCGTGGCCGCGGCCGGCGGTGCCTTGGCGTCACCGGCCGGTGCCGCGGGACGCGATGACCGGGGCGGTTGAGTTTGAGCCATCAGGTGTGACCACGAACCGGCCAGCAATGCCAGACCGAAGAGCGCCGCGAAAAGCGAAGATCTCATGATGGGAATGTTCATCCTGAACGGTGGCGTGTTGTCGACCTTGATCCGCACGCAGACCGTGCCGCGACCAAAGGCCGGAAGCGGACGGGGAGCGGACTCTAGTGAATGTCCCCGTCTGCGGCCAGACCGATTTTCGCGGGAAATTCACCCGCGATTCCTGTTGAAAGTTCTGCGACGTGAGCGGCAAGGCGCTAGCCGCCGGTGCTTTCCTGCAGACCGGCGGCTAGCGCCTTGCCGCTCACGGGTTTTCTTCAACAGGAAGGGCGGAGACCCCGAGTTTCCAGCACGTTCGCATAGACCTCGCGGATCTGCCGGGTCATCGACTGGTGGCGAAACTGTTCCGTAAACCGCGCTCGGCCAGTGTCGCCGAGTCGGCGTCTCAAGTCCGCGTCGTTCGCCAATTCGCACAGCGCCGCCGACAGTTCGTCGATCGAGCGGGGGAGCAGCAGCAAACCGGTCTCTCGTGGAATCACCACTTCACGGGCACCGTCGATGTCGTAGCTCACGACCGGCTTCCCCGTGATCAATCCCTGGGGCAGCACACGCGCCAGTCCCTCCCAGACGCTCGTGTGGACGACGATGTCCATCGCGTGAATCAATTCGGGAACCTGGCCGGGTGGAACGAGTCCGGCAAACACGAATCGATCGCGGATGCCGGCGGCGGTCAGTTCGGCTTCAAATTGCGGTCGCAGAATGCCATCGCCGACCAACAGGAACCGCACGTTCGGACACTGGTCCACCACGGCCTTCGCGGCGCGGATGAGGAACTCGTGCCCCTTCAACGGGAACAGCCGGGCCACCTTGCCGATCACGATCTCATCGGGCTTCAACCCCAATTCCGCTCGAACATCGAGCGGCGGACGCGGCGGGTGCAGAAACGGTTCAACATCGAAGCCGCTGTAGACCGTCACGAACTTCTCGCGCGGTGCGATCCCGGCCTGAACGTACTGGTCCGTCATCGCGTCGCAGACCGAGATGAACTTGTCGGTGGCCGGTGCCGCGCGGCGCTCCAACCACCGGTACACGTTGAACGCGAGGGCCGATTGTCCCACATGAAACGCCGCCCCGTGGATGGTGTGGACGCACGGCAGTCCCAGCTTCGCCGCGGCGGCCCGTCCCATGATGCCGGCCTTCGACGAATGGGTGTGCAGCAGGTCCGGCTTGATCTCACGCAGCAGGCTGAGCAACTGGCGATACGTCTGCCAGTCCCGCCACGGATGAATCGCGCGTCGCGACGCATTGATGATCCGCAGATCGAGCCCACCCTTGCGAGCCCGCTCTTCCAGCGACCCCTCCGGTCCCAAGCCCGGACCTGTGATCAGCGTCACCCGGTCGCCAAACAAGTTGTGCTGATCCTCAACGGTCAGCAGGGTGTTCTCCTGAGCCCCGCCAATGATCAGCCGCGTGATGTAGTGGACGATGTGCATGAATCCGCCAGCAACGACAAGCAACCCGAAGCGTGAGCGAGGGCGTGAAACTCGTCGTTCGAATCGCCGACTCTTCGGGATGCGGGAACCGGCTTCGACACCTGTCGCAGCGGAACTATAATCACCGCCGCCCAACCTGACATCCCAAGGATCTCAACCAACCTTCACCGAGAACTCGCATGACGGCCGAAACCAATCATCCTCGATTGCCTCCGCTCGCCGGCCTCTGCTCGTTTGAAGAGGCTCAACGGTCGGACCTCTCGGTGGAAGCCTGCGTCGCGTGGATGAAGCGGCAGCACTACCTGCTGGTCCGGATGCACCAGATCTTCACCGCGCACATCACGGCCGAGCCGCTGTTCGAACTCAAGACCGCGTTCAGCCTGCACGCGCATCTGTGCGCCGAGCATGCCTCGGCGTTTCGACAGCGGGTGAGCGAGTTGCGGGAACCGCCGCTCGGCTTGGACTCCGTCCCGCACGACGGGCTGAAGCTGCTTTGCGACGAAGTGTTGTGCGCTCCGTCACATGTTGAGCTGGTCCTGGGACTGTACGAAGTCGTCGTTCCCGCGCTGATCGAATCGCTGAATCAATACCGTCAAACGACGAACCTGCTGGCGGACGCTCCATCGGTACGGGTGACTCGATTCTGTCTGCTGGAGTTGGAGGACATGCTCGCGTTCGATCGGCAGGCGGTGGCGTGCCTCGTTGATGAGTCCGCGCGCGAGCGGCTGCAACCGTGGCTCGCGCTGCTGCGGAAGTGTGTGGCGAGCGCGGCAGGCGTGTCGGGTCGCCTTGTCCCGTCGCCCCCGTCTTCGGGGGAGAGGGTTAGGGTGAGGGGGCCGAATGATGTGGCCGGTCGATCAAACACGAACGACCTCCATCCAATGTCTGAATTGATTCTGCCGTCAGTCGCGTCAGAAAGCCCCCCTCACCCTAGCCCTCTCCCCCCCAAGGCGGGGGGAGAGGGGACAGGAGGAGGCGACGCGCTGGTACCGCAATTCTCGGCCACGCCGTTCCAGTACGATCCCGTCCCGCAGCGCGACGCGCGCTTTCACGATTCCTTCAACGCCGGTGTGAACCCCGAGGCGTTCCTGTACGACGACCGCTTCACCGCGCGCGACAAGGTGCTGATGATATTCTACAAGCGGCTGCGGGAAATCGACGTCCCCGAGATGATGGCCGGCATCCTCCAGCAGACGCCGGGCAAGCCGTGGAAATACTACCGCGACATGTCGCGCCAGCTTTGGGATGAAGCGCGGCACGCGCTGCTCGGCGAAGTCGGGTTCGCCCACTTGGGCGTCGACTGGTCGCAGATCCCGATCAACTTCACGTGGTCGCTGAATCTCAACACGCAGCTCGAACCGTGGGAACGTCACGCGGTGCTGTTCTTCATCGAGCAGGGCCTGATGCCGCGCACGGGCAAACGGTACGAGTGGGAAGTTGGTCAAGCATCGGGCCTGCCACTGGCGGCGGTCATCCAGGACTTCGACTGGGCCGACGAAGTGCTCCATGCGCAGATCGGCCGCGAGTGGTACGTGAAGGAATTCGGCGACCTGCACGAAGCGATGAGCTACGGCGATCGCTGCTGGTCCAAGGTGCTCAGCCACTGGCGCGAGTATCTCGATGGCGGCCTGACTCAGCATCGCAACTGGTGGCCCGACGTCTATCGCGCGGCCTGCCAGCGCTGGGGCGTCACCCCCGACCCGGCCGCGCTGGCCTTTGACGAGACCTACGAAACGACCCGCGCCGACTTGAAGGACATCTCGGCGTCCGCGTAGTCAGCCCGTCGTCGACTTCAGCACCAGCTTCGTCACTTCAGGCAGGCAGTTGTAGCGGATCGGTTCTTTCCCGCTGAGGCCGCGTGAGACGTAGAGCAGCGTGGGGGCGAGCCAAAAGACGCCCGACGCGAAGCGGCAGTCGAATCGACTCGGTGAATAGACGGGACCGAGAATCGGTAGTCGGATTTGACCGCCGTGGGTGTGGCCGGAGAGCATCAGATCGATGCCGTGGCGTCGCGCCCAGATGATGTTGTCAGGCGTGTGGCTGAGCAGGATGCGAAAGGCGTCGGCCGGAGCGGGACTGAGTTCGGGATGAGTTCCCATCCAGGGCGTCTCGTCGCCGCACAGGATCAGTGGCGGTGCCGGGCTGACAGCCGAAAGCTGAGGGCCGAGAGCCGAAATGCCGTCTAAGTTTTCTTCTGGCACTCGACACTCAGCACTCGTCGTTTCCTTCTCGGAAGACCCCCTCACCCTAACCCTCTCCCCCGAAGACGGGGGCGAGGGGACCGGAAGCGAGACACAGTTGCCGGCCAGGTCGATCCAGCCGAGACGAGTGAACTCGCGGCGGATCGCTTCCGAATCGAGATACCAGTCGTGGTTGCCGAGGATGAAGTACCGGCCCCAAGGCGCGGTGAGCCGGCCGAGTGTCTCCGGCAGCCAGTCGAGCAGGCGTTGATCGTCGAGCAGATCGCCGGTGAAGACAAACAGGTCGGGCTTCAAGGCGGCGGCCTCGTTGCAGACCGCTTCAAAGAAGGCGCGCGTCACGCCGCCGCGAAAGTGACAGTCGCTGAGATGGACCAGCGACAAACCGTCCCACGCCGCGGGGAGTCTCGGCAGTGCGTACGTCTTCGTGCTGACTTCGATCGTGAACTGTTCGTTGCCGGGCAGCAGTGCGATGCGGCGCATCGGGCCGGGACCGATCAGCACGTCGCGCCATGATCGCCCGTTGTCGCGGAACCGCAGTCGGAGGTCGACGAGGTGCGACTCGACTGAAATCTCACAGGCCGGCGGTCGGTATCGCCAGTAGCCCACCGTCGATCG
The DNA here is from genome assembly GCA_031372385.1 of Planctomycetota bacterium. Lineage (GTDB taxonomy): Bacteria > Planctomycetota > Planctomycetia > Planctomycetales > Planctomycetaceae > Schlesneria. Next base: position 5,049 of record JANMLE010001902.1, read on the forward strand.
AACCAGCAGGACGAAGCCAACGCCGCCCGCCGTGATGGGCAACCACCAACCCATCGACAGGTCGACCGAGCGGCCTCCCGCGAGAAAGCGTGGACCATCAAAACCGAGTCCGTTGACCAGCAGCAGCGGATATGTGGCGATCAGAACAAGATTGAGCGTCTTGTCGGCGAAGACGAGCTTCTTGGCCAGTCGCTGCGCGCAGATCCAATTGGCGCAGATGGCCATGAGCTTGGCGAAGCCGGCCGACAGAACGAATGCTGCGACAAGAAAGAATGCGGCCACGAGTTTTCCAACTCCCAACAGAACCGAAGCCCGGCTTTCGGAAAAGCCGGGCTTCCAGAGATTGACTGCGATGCAGACTTCGTCTTCCGTGGCGGTGTTCGCCTACTTCGCGGGCTTGGCCAGTTCCGCTTCGATCGCCTTGATCACTTCCGGAGCATCGGGCTTGGTCCCCGTTGGAAACCGCGCGACGATCTCGCCGTTGCGACCGATCAGGAACTTTTCAAAGTTCCACTTGATGTCGCCCGCAAACTTGGGATCGGATTCCTTGGACGTCAGCGTCTTGTAGACGGGCGACGCCTCGGGGCCGTTCACGTCGATCTTCGCGAACAGGTCGAACGAGACGTTGTACTTGGCCTGGCAGAACTTCACGATCTCTTCTTCGCTGCCCGGTTCCTGGCCGCCGAACTGATTGCAGGGGAAGCCCAGCACGGCCAGACCCTTTTCCTTGTACGTCGAATTCAGCGCTTCGAGCTGGTTGTACTGCGGCGTGGCTCCGCACTTGCTGGCGACGTTCACCACCAGCAAGACCTTGCCCTGATACTTGGACAGGTCGACGTCGTCACCCTTGATCGATTTCACTTTGTGGTTGAGCACCGGGGACACCTTTTCAGCGGCGGGAACGGAACCGGCGATCAGGGCGATCGCGACTCCAGCAAACAGGCAGGTGGCAAGCATTCTCATCGGCGGAGACTCCTGGCGAAAACCGGCAGCCGCGCGAAGTGTTCGCCCGCCTTGGGCGATTCACGCGGAACGCCCATCAGTGTAGTCATCCCCCACAGGATGGCCAGCGACCGCCGCGACGAACGCGACCGCGCGGGTTCAACAAGTATTGGTTTCGTGCTCCGGCAACGGGCTGTGCGGCAACAACGTCCGGGCGTTGCGCGCCGCGAAGCGACCGTTGTCCGATCGGCCCGGTTCGACAGCCCTCCTCATTCGCGCTCCGTTTCGATTCGCGCGGAAATCGTATTGGTCCGCGCGAATCAAAAGGAGCGCGAATCGGAAGGCGAAGCCGAAATGGCCGAGTGCCGGCAAGAAGACACCGCCCGCGTTGCGGCTCACCATGCAACTCTCGGAAGAAGGGAATGCACAGCCGCTAAACATCGTTGCGGAAGATCTGTTCCATGACCGTGTAACTGGCGTCGCGGAACCCGAGGCGCTGATACGCCTCTTGCGCCCGGGCGTTGTGCGTCTCGACATACAGCCGCATCCCGATCACATCCGGGGATTCCCGCGCCAGTTGTTCGAGGTGCTGGTACAGCGAGCGGAACACGCCGCGGTGCCGGTACTCAGGCAGCACATAGACGCTTTGCACCCACCAGATCTCGCCGTTCCGCCAATCACTCCATTCGCGGGTGTGCATGATCTGGCCCACGACGCTGTCCGCATCGAGAGCGACAAAGTAGCGCCCATGCTTTGGATCGGCCAGCAGCGCGCGAACTCCGGCCGCGATGATTTCGGGCGGCAGGGACTTGCCTTCGGTTTCCGCCGCCAGACGACTGTTGAACTCGGCGATCACGGCCCCGTCCGTGATTCCTGCGGATCGGATTTCGAATGGAATGGTCGGCATGAGCGAAACTTCTCTCAAGGGTTGTGTGACGGGCTCCGGGATCGGCGCAGCGCGGGGCCAGCATTGTGAGGCATTGTGGCTCTCCGCGATTCCTGTTGAAAGCGGTGCGGCGTGAGCGGCAAGGCGCTAGCCCAATGGCACTCACATTTAATCAGCCGGAACGCGCTAGCGTCCGGTTCGGACACAAAAACTAACGACAAACCGGACGTTAGCGCATTCCGGCTCATCATCGCACCCACCAAAGCGAGTACCATTGGGCGGCTCGCCCGGATTGCGCACCGTTCCCGGCACTCATGGCGGAATGAGCGTACCAAGTGTGTTTGACGGAAGCACTTGGCGTCGCACGGGAGGTGGATCATGGATGGAACAGTCTGTTTCGAGCAGTTGGAGTCGTTTGGGGTCGGTCGGCAGCAGGTCACGATGAGTTTTGACAGGGGCTCGATGGTCAGTGACGCCGGGGTTGTTGCCGATTCGGCAACTGGACCGGGAACTGGGGATTGTGGCGGAGACGGCGCGGCGGATTCCGGATCCGCGGTCACCGTTGACGTGACCGACAAAAGTCCCCGTAGCACGGACGCTTCGTCCGTGCGTCTGAAATCGCCCATGACATTCGCGCACGGACGAGGCGTCCATGCTACGAAACGCTGTCCCAGCGACTTTTGTCGGTCACGTCAGAATTCACTTCGCCCCACTCCCGCTCAAATGACCGCGCCCCCGCTCCCGGAATCGGCGCAGCCGGTGCCGTGTCCGACCGTCCGCGCCGACCGATCCCACAATCATCGAAAACCGCGTGCCGCCCCGCGCCTCCCGCCCGGACGCGCGCCGACAATATCGTCCGCGCCAAAATCTCACTGCCCCGAGCGGCCCGGTGCGCAATGCAGGTTACAACGCGTCGAGGGATGCCGCTGATCGCGGCGAAAACACCGCCTTCCGGTTCGAGAAACACGGCCAAGCCGGACTCAGGGGACTCGCCGCCGACCCAACCTTCGGACCGCGATTCCGCGAACTGTGCCGAAGCGTCTCACTCAGCCTCAAGCACGACTGACCGCCAACATGACCTCCATGACTCCGGAGGCTGGTGCGAGAGTGGGGAACGGGATCGGCCTGCCAGGCGACCGTCACGATTCGCAATCGGTGCCGGACGGAAACGAAGCCGTCCCGGCGTGACAGGGGCTTGCGGCGGCTTGCGGGGTTGGACGAAAAACGGGAGTGGACGATCGGGAACCCGATCGGTTGCGGGACGCCAAGGCGGAAACCGCGATGACTTTTGGCGACGGGCACGTCACCGAGGCACGGCCGGACGCAACCCCGGAACGAACGACCGCCTGACCGTGAGAACCCGACTTCGAATGAGTGACTTGGAACGGGGGTGGCGCTCCGAGCGGTCAGGCAGGTGTCCCTGACCATCGCCGCGACGGGGGCTATGGCTCGCGCGGTCGTGTCGAAGTCGCTTTCCCCCGCGTCGTGTTCGGTGCCGTGTCATCGGGTGCGGGTTCCATTCGCCCGATTCGATTGCGCGTGAAATCAATTTGATTTGTGGTGCAACCACTTCGGAACTCCCCGCGCGCGGCGGGAGCGCATCGTTTCAGGTCTTGCTGAATCCCCGCAGTCACTCACTTCTCCTGGAAAACAGGCCCTTTCAGGTTCCTTGTTCCGGCCGAGTCGGGCCGTCGTTCGTCGGAAGCGATCAGACGGCAACCTTTCTTTCGTGCGCGGTCAACTCTCCTTGGCACGCTGTCTGCGATCTTTCTCATCCCGTTGGCTTACGGATGATTCAAACAGGTCTTGAAGGAAGAAAGAGAGAACATCATGTTCCGTCGCACACTGTTGGGAATGGTGGCTGTGTTGAGTTTGCTGGTGGTGGGAAGTGGTTCGGCGTTTGCCAACCACCGTTGGAGCGGGGGCGGTGGGCATCATCACCATCATCACGGGGGATACGGTTACAGCGGGGGTTATGGCGGTGGCTATGGCGGGGGTTACAGCGGGGGATACGGTTACAGCCCGATGGTCATGGCTCCGCGCCAGGTGATCATGCCGCAGAGCTACGGCTATGGAGCACCGGCCTATGGCATGGGTGGTTGCAACAGCGGCTACAGTGGCGCGAGCTACGGCTACGGTGGATATCCGTCCGCCGGATACGGTTCGCCGTATGGTTCCAGCTTCGGCTACTCCAGCCCAGGCTTCGGCCTGTACATCGGTCGGTAACCAGGATACGCGGTCGGTGACATGCATCACGCGGCAAGAGCTGAGTCGTTTAACCCTGAGCCAACGGCGAAGGCGGAGCGGGCAGAAGTGTCCGTCTCCGCTGGCCGGGTCGGCACACACATTGGGGCGCTGGCACCCGACCCCTTCGCCGTTGGCTCAGGGCAAAACGACTCAGCCTGGACCGCGTCGACAGAGCCATGCCATGAAATCCTGAGCCGGCCCCCGCTTCACACGGGGGCTGGTTCATTTCGATTGTGCGCGGTGCCGGGCGATCTGGGTCCAGGCGTCTCCGGAAAACAGGTCGATCATCTTTGCCAGTCCGGCCGCGACCAGTTCCTCGCCCGACACGAAGCGTCCCGGGTTGTTCCACGCGCGGATGGTTTCGATCGGGCAGCCGAACAGCCTGGTCATC
>JANMLE010001646.1:0-8276 GCA_031372385.1 Planctomycetota bacterium
TTTTTTTAATTAGTGTTGGTTTTTTTTTTTCGTTTAAATCAAATTATTTTTTTTTTTGTAATTCAACCCCATTCTTTTTAATTCTTCATAATACAGCCACCTCAACGAGAACATCGCAACTTCAAAACAGACGCTGTGGGACAGCGCACTCGAACATCCGTCCAGCTTTGATTTTCCAATTCGCGTCGCGCATGAAATCAGGACGGCCAAGAGTGGTCATCCTCCGGTCTTGTGAATGGAGAGCCCGCGTGGTGCGCCTGATGACCTGTCCCATCTGTGGCAAGCCCGTTCCTCCGGCGGTCGACCCCGCCGCCTCGACGACCCCCTTCTGCAGTCTGCGCTGCAAGCAGGTCGACTTCTGCCGCTGGAACGACGGCCGTTACGCGATTGTGGAACCGCTCGATCCCGCCAAGATTGCGGAATTGATGCTCGATGTGGAAGATCCGAATCTTCCGTCGGAAGAAAATGAGTGACCAACGAGTTCCCTCTGTGAGATGGCTCGCCAAGACATGGATTCTTCAAGTCCCGATCCCGCGTCCGTCATTCCCGTCGATCGTGCCACGCTTCAACAACTGGTCATCAAGCTGTTGCAACGCAAAGGGATGTTCGTCGCCGAAGCCGAGATTGTCGCCGAACGGATGATCGAAGCCGATTTGCGCCAACGACTGAATGAGGGAGCCGGCTCGCTCACCGAATACCTCGAAGTGATCGACTTGGGAGACATTGATCCCCGCGCTCGGATCATCACCGTCAGCGAAACCCCGGCCATCGCGGTGCTGGACGGAAGCTCGGGCATGGGGCAAGTCGGCACGACCCGAGCCATGCAGATGGCCGTGGAAAAAGCCAATACTGTCGGGACCGGCTGCGTGTTGATCCGGAACAGCCGCCCCTGCGGCGACCTGGGTGGGATCGCCCGGCTGGCCGCGAAACAGGGTCTCATCGGATTGATCACGACGAGTTTCGATGAGGATTCCGAAAGCGCTGCCGGAGACTACGGCGTCGCCTGGGCGGTTCCCTCACCCGACGGGGCCGCGCCGCTCATTCAACGCGAACGGAGTCTTCGTCTCGGTGCCGCGGTCTCGATCTTGTGCGACGTGCTCTCCGCCGGTCTGGCGGGCGCAGACCCGCGGCCGCGCCGACGCAAGCCGGTCCGTGCGGCCAATACAGTCGAGTACAGTCTGATGGCAATCCGTCCCGACAAGTTCGGATCGCGCGACACCTGCTTTGCGAAATGGAAGTCGCTCTGGTCCGACGACGCGACGGAAAGCGAACAGCGCGACGCCACGACCGTCCCGCTGCTCATTTCGGATGCCCGGCGGCTGGCTGAGTTGGCAGCGAAGATCAAATTCCCGGTCACTTGGTGACACGCTTTTCTTAATGCTTGTGTCCACCCCTGCCGCCGAATAACATGTCCCGCCTTGCACCGGGCTTGGACTGCCGTTGAAGCGGTCGCCCGGTGAACCGCGATGCAAAGTCTGGCCGTGCGGTCTGGAAGCGTCGATCCCCGCGGACTCGACGGCAACGGCTGTGGGAATTGCTCCCTCAGTCATTTGTCCTTCAGCCCCAAGCGGCCTTCTGTCTGGAAAGTATTGGTTCGATGAAGCATGTGTTGTCCGCGATGGTGATGAACCAGCCCGGTGTGCTGGCTCATATTTCAGGCATGCTGGCTTCGCGCGCCTTCAATATCGAAAGTCTGGCGGTCGGAGAGACCGAAGATCCCGCCTTCAGCCGTGTCACGTTCGTCGTCACCGGCGATGACAAGGTGCTCGACCAGGTGCGCAAGCAACTGGAAAAGATCATCACCGTCGTCAAGGTCGTGGACTACCTGAGCCAGGACATCGTCGAGCGCGACCTGATGCTGATCAAAGTCTCCGCGACCGGCGGCTCGCGCAGCGAAATCCGCGAAATGGTCGAGATCTTCCGGGGGAAAATTGTCGACATCGGTGAAGACCACGTGATCGTCGAGATCTCGGGTTCCGAAGGGAAACTGACGGCGTTCATCAACCTGATGCGTCCGTTCGGGATCATCGAGATGGTGCGGACCGGTCGCGTCGCGCTGTCGCGGCGATCGTCACTCTCCATCGAATCCGCGCTGCAACCCCCTCCGACCTACGAAGAGGCCGTCGTACACGGCTGAACTTCATCCCCGCCGGGCGGCATCGGTCGGAATCTCCGACGCCGCCTCCTCCTCCAACCACTGACCCATCCAACCTCCTCTTTTCCATCCGAGACGCACAATGGCCGCGAAGGTTTACTACGACGACGACGCCGATCTCTCCCTGCTGAAGGGCAAGACGATTTCCATCCTGGGCTACGGCAGCCAGGGACACGCCCAGGCGCAAAACCTGCGCGACAGCGGTTGCACCGTGGTCATCGGACAGCGACCGGGGAGCAAGAACTACGATCTGGCCGTCAGCCACGGCTTCAAGCCGGTGTCGCTCGCCGAAGCCACCAAGGTCGGCGATCTGGTCAACATCCTGCTGCCCGACGAAGTCCAAGGCGACGCCTACCGCACTGACATCAAGCCGAACCTGAAGCCAGGCGCGCTGCTGATGTGTTCGCACGGCTTCAACCTGCATTTCGGTCAGGTCGTGCCGCCCGCGGGAACCGACTGTGCGCTGGTCGCACCCAAGGGCCCCGGCCACCTGGTTCGCAGCGAATACGAAAAGGGCGGCGGAGTGCCAAGCCTGATCGCGCTGAGCCCCGGCGCTTCCGAGAAGAGCCGCCAACTGGCGCTGGCTTACGCCAAGGGGATCGGCGGCACCCGCGGTGGAGTCATCGAAACCACGATCGCCGAAGAAACAGAAACGGACCTGTTCGGCGAACAAGTCGTGCTGTGCGGTGGCGTCAGCGCGCTGATCAAGGCGGCGTTCGAGGTTCTCGTCGAAGCCGGATACCAGCCGGAGATGGCCTACTTCGAGTGCATGCACGAACTGAAGCTGATCGTCGACTTGTTCTATCAGGGCGGCCTGAACTACATGCGCTACAGCGTGTCGAACACGGCTGAATTCGGCGACTACACCCGCGGCCCGCGGATTGTCACCGAGCAGACCAAGATCGAAATGAAGAAGATCCTGCACGAGATCCAGACCGGCCAGTTCGCCAAGGAATGGATCCTGGAAAACAAGGCTAACCAGCCGACGTTCCAAGCCATCAAGCGCCGCGAGCGGTCGCATCAGATCGAAGAAACCGGCAAGCAACTCCGCCGCATGATGAAGTGGATCAACGCCAAGGAGTATTAACACTCCGAAGCGAAACGTGGGACGGGCACTCTTGCCCGTCTTTCCCCGTGAACACCGACGAGCAAGTCTGAACGAGCACCCGTCGGCTAACTTTCAGCCCGGAATATTCACGGCGTCGTCGCTGAGTTCGCAAGAACTCAGGTCGTGGTCCGATGTTCGCTGAATTCTTGCGAATTCAGCTACGAACAACGCGGGGATCTGAATCATCGGCAGCGCGTCGAAATCCGGACGCCCGACACCACGACATTCAGAACGACGAAATCGGCTCCGGCTGTGATTCGCGCTTGCGGGCCGGGGGCTGTTGTTTCGTGGTCGGACTGGCGGGGAAACTCTGGAACGTGTCGTGATAGTTGTTCAGCGACACGCCGAGTTGTTGAAACCGGGCGGTCTTCTGCCGTTTGCGAGCCTGCTCGCGCTGGGACAGCAGCGCGGGGCCGATCAAGGCCAGCACCAGCAGCAAGAGAATCGGAACCACGATGAATTCCGCCGGTGGGCGTGAGTTAACGACTTGCACCAGCAGACGCCGCAGGATGCGCACGGGACGATCTCCCGGTCGACGGTGTCGACCTCAACTAAAGTCGCCTTTGGTGATTCTCAAGACTTCGCCGAGAGTCGTGGTTCCGTCGATGACGCGCTGATAGCCGTTCAATCGCAGCGTGACCATTCCGTTTTTCAAGGCGTAATCACGGATCGCGACCGTACTGGCGCGGGCCACGCACAGATGACCGATTTCGGGGTCCATGCGCAACAGTTCAAAGATGGCTCGCCGTCCGGAATAGCCCGTGCCACGGCATTCGCGGCAACCCATCGGCTGCCAGAACTTGTCGGGGAAGGGACGGGGAAAGTCCTCGGGAACTTCCTCCGGATCGGGAGTGTAGGCCACCTTGCAGTGCTTGCAGAGAACTCGCACCAGTCGCTGCGCGAGCACCCCCTCGACGGTACTCGCCACCAGGTACGGTTCGACGCCCATGTCGATCAATCGCGCGAAGGCGCTGGGGGCGTCGTTGGTGTGCAACGTGCTGAACACCAGGTGACCGGTCAGTGAGGCCTGAATCGCGGCTTCGGCGGTTTCCCCATCGCGGATTTCCCCGATCAGGATCACGTCGGGGTCGTGCCGCAGGATGCTGCGCAGACCGGCGGCGAATGTCAGGCCGACTTTCGCATGCACTTGGATCTGGCTGATGCCGGGGTTCTGGTATTCGACGGGATCTTCGACTGTGATGATCTTGATCGCGGGGTCTTTGATCTCGTTGAGCGCGCTGTACAGCGTCGATGTCTTGCCGCTGCCGGTGGGGCCGGTGACCAGCACGATGCCGTGGGGCATGGCGATCAACTCGTGAAATGTTTTCGCCATGTCATCGGGCATGCCGACGTTCTTCAGGTTGAAGACCATGCGGCTTTTGTCGAGCAGTCGCAGCACGACTCCTTCGCCGTAGATCATCGGGATGATCGAGACACGGACGTCGATTTCGCGGCCCGAGATCTTCAGCTTGATGCGGCCGTCCTGCGGAACCCGTTTCTCGGCGATGTTCAGCTTCGACATGATCTTCAGCCGCGTGACGATCGCCGCATAGAAGTGCATGATCGATTCGGGAACCGGCTGCACCCGCAGCAGACCGTCGACGCGGTAGCGGATGATCAGACCGTTTTCCTGCGGTTCGATGTGGACGTCGCTCGACTGCTGGTCGAGGGCTTCCATCAGCAGTTCGTTCACCAGCTTGATGACCGAGGCGTTCTCGGCCTGCATCGCCAGATCGCCGTCGTCCCGCGACAGTTCGCTGAGCAGTTCGACGCCGTCCGCGGAGCGCTGCGCGACCAGTTCGTTCAGCGTGTCGCCACCGACGCCGAGGTGCTCCTTGATCAACTCGACGACATCGAGCCGGCGGGCCAGCACGGGGACCAGATTGAACCCGCTGACCGATTCGAGTTCTTCGAGGGCTTCCAGATTGAACGGGTCGCAGGTCGCGACGACGACGCTGCCGTTCTTTCGGCTGATGGGAAGCAGCGAATGGCGAAAGACCGCCGTGGTGGGGAACTGCATCAGCAGATCCCGGTCGATCTGCTCGTGCTTGACGTCGACGAACGGCATCCCCAGTTCATCGGCAAACGCCTTCAAGACCTCGTCCTCGTCGACGATTCCCAGATCCACGAGTACCCGATCAAGGCGTCGGCCCCCGGTCTTCGGCAGTGTCGAGTCGATCTGCTCCCTGGTAACCAGTCCGTGCCGAATGAGAGTCTGAGCGATGTCCATGAGTGGTCGGGTCTTGTCCTGACGGTGTTGAGTGCGCGATCAATGGGGGACGGGCGGCATTGTCGGGCGAACAGGCGGGCACGGCAAGGGGAGCACGCTTCGGGTACAAGTGCGACTGCGTGTGAGAAATCCGAGCCAGTGGTGCAAAAGCCCGCGAGCCACCGCGGCAAGCTTATTGGTATCGACACAACTCGACGATCGAGTCCCCGTTCGATGCTTGTCCCTTGGTGTGCGTCTCTGATTCTGACATTCGCTGGCTCCTTCAATTCGCTGCCGCCACTTCGTCGTGACTCAGAGATCGACAGCGAATTGAAGGAGACAGCGAATGGGACGCGTGCGGCAGATGAATGCCTACTTCTGACGCTCGCCCTACTCCGCCAATTCCTGGCCGAACGACAGTCGCAGTTGCGGATCTCTGGGAGGCTGCTGCAGCTCCTTGAAGAATAGGCTGGGCTGAATGTCCTGGTTGTTTTGATACTTGTCGCTGCTGCGGTATTCGCTGACCGTTCCCTCCAGCGTGTGATACAGGATCTGGCAGATGGCCAGTCCGGGATAGATGCGAATCGGGTGGACGGCGACCAGTTCCAGTGTCCAAAACCCGCTGAACCCGACGTCACCGAATCCCGCCGAGGCATTCACAAACAGGCCGAGCCGGGCGATCGACGACCGTCCCTCCAGCATCGGGACGCAGTTGTGGGTTTCCGTCCGCTCGACGGTGCGGCCCAGATAAAGCTTGAAGGGCTGCAGCACGAATCCCTCGGGGGGGATGATGTACCGCCGATAGCGGTTCGGACGCCGTACGTCGAGAACAATCTCTTCGTAGACGATCAGTTCATCGTGCAGCCGCAGGTTGTAACTGTTGGGGTTGAGCTGCTTCTCGTCGAATGGCTCGATGAGAATGTTCTTGCCCAACTGCGACTTGATTTCTTCGCCGGTGAGAATCATCGGTGCGACATCGTGGCCGAAGGGATGCGGGGCACGGGGCTGAAGGCCGGGACACCTTACGGGGCTGTGGGCTGGGATGCAACCGAAGACGACGGCCGCGCTGCGGCTCCCGCGGCGCGGCGACTATTTCGAATCCGTCGCGTCCAGCTTCGGCAGGCCGACGCGGTGACATTGGGGAAGCAACGGGCATTCGACGCACTTCGGCCGGCGTGCAATGCAGATTTGCCGGCCGTGATGAATCAGCCGGTGAGAGAAGTTGATCCATTCGGATTTGGGCAGCAGCGCCATCAGGTCTTGCTCGATCTGTTCGGGGCTGTTGCCGACGGTCAGCCCCAGCAGTCGCGAGATCCGCTTGACGTGCGTGTCGACCACCACGCCGCTCGCCATGCCGAACGACGTTCCCAAGAGAACGTTGGCGGTCTTGCGTCCGACACCGGGAAGCGCGGTCAGTTCATCGAGCGTCCGCGGCAGCTCACCGCCGTGATTCGCAATCAACCCTTTGGCCATGCCGATCAGGTTCGCCGCCTTGGCGCGAAAGAAGCCGGTCGAGCGGACAACCTGCTCCAATTCATCCTGTGGCGCGCCGGCCAGCGCGTCCGCGGTCGGCCAGCGGCGAAACAATTCCGGCGTGACCATGTTGACCCGTTCGTCGGTGCATTGGGCCGACAAGATCGTCGCCGCCAACAACTGAAACGGGGTCTGATGGTGCAGCGCACAGACCGCGTCCCGGTAGGTTTTGGCCAACTGGCGCACGATCGTGCGGGCACGTTGCTTTTCGTCATCGGCGTTCGGAAACTTTGCCATGAAAGATGTCATTCCCCGGAAGATTCTTCGTGGACCCCGGTTGGATCGAAGGGCTAGAATCCGCACCACAATCAGCGGTCAAGCGGCCGCTTCACAGCAGCAGGAGTTTCCGGCGTGAGCACCGATTTCCACGAACAGTATCGCGAAGGACTTCGACTGTTCAACGAAGAGGACTTCTTCGAGTGCCACGAGGTGTTCGAAGAACTGTGGTCCGAATCCAAAGGGGACGACAAGCGATTTCTGCAGGGGCTGATCCAGGCCGCCGTGGCGTTGTTCCACTTTGGGAACGAGAACTTCGGCGGGGCGAAGAAACTGTACAACGCCGCGCGCGACAAGCTCGCCCCGTTGGGCGATGAATACATGGGAATCGCGCTGGCACGATTCCTGGCCGACTTTGAATCCTGCTTTCAAGAACTGCTGGCGAATGCCGAAGTCTATCCGACGACGGTCTCCCTGAAAGATGAGCTCGTTCCGAAACTTCACGCCACCGAAAAGGGACTGATCCAATGACACCGTGGTGCCCGTCTGATCCCGTGCTGCAACAGTTTTCGGGGCAGGCCCCGCTGTTTCCCCTGCCCAATGTCGTGTTGTTTCCGCACGCCGTGCTGCCGCTGCACATCTTTGAACCCCGCTACCGCCAGATGACGGCCGATGCTCTGGAGGGCGAACGGTTGATCGCGATGAGCCTGCTGGCTCCCGAAGGACAAGCGACCGGAACTGGTTGTCCGCCGCCGGTTCATCCCATGGTGGGACTCGGTCAAATCATCGCCCACGAACGTCTCGACGACGGACGCTACATGCTGGTTCTGCGCGGTGTGGCGCGGGCGCGTCTGATCCGGGAACAAGCGGTCGATCTCGGTCGACCGTATCGCATCGGCCAATTGGAACTGTGCGATGATCACGTCCCGCCGACAGCGGACTTCGATCGCCAGTCACGCGCCGAAGAGATCGTGTCGCTGTTCGGCCGGCTGTTTTCGGGCGTCGAGTTTCAACGCCTGGTCCAACAGGCGCTCTCGATCGACCTGCCACTGGCG
>JANMLE010000066.1:0-2354 GCA_031372385.1 Planctomycetota bacterium
GGAAGCGCTGCCGCCACCGCCGCTTCGGAATGCCATGTCAGGAAGACACGGTCGATCACATACATCATCGACTGCGTGCCGGAACTCAGGATCATCGGCACGGCGATGGCGAGCAACTCGCGATATCCACCAGGGACGCCCCGGACATGCAGATCGTTCAGTTCTGCCGAACAGTCGCCGCCGGATGAGGACGCCGCATCGGACGACACTTCGCCGGGACGAGCGTCAACGGGGGGGACTGAGGACGATTCGGACACGGAGTGAGCAGCCTCTGGCGGACAGGGTCGTCGGGTCGCCCAGACAGTATGGTCTTGAGCGATCGAATGACAACCGTGTCGTCCACAAAGTTCATGCGGCGGTTGCTGAACTCGTGCCGCGAGTCCGTTTGTTCGTCGCTGAATTCGCAAGAATTCAGCGATACCTCACGCGGTCGTCGACGAGACATTCTTGGTGAGCCGGGCGGCGAAAGCCCCCGGACTCGTGTGGTGACGGGGCGGGGGGCTTACCCCGCCCGGCTCACAAAAACTCGAACTGGAGAAACGTCTCATCGAAGACCGCACGAGGTATAACCATTGGACCACGACCTGAGTTCTTGCGAACTCAGCTACGGCACCGTGAATAATCCGGGTTTGTCTCCGGAGCGGTGACGACCCCGCGTCGCTACCTCTTGCTGATGCCCCCGGCACGCGGTACGGTTTGCTCGTCTGAGACTGTGTTGCCAGCGACTCGAATCACCGGGATGCCGGCCGTGGAATTCACTCGGAATTGTTCTTGATGTCCCCGCTCCGCGCGCTTTGTCTGGCAGTTGTGGTTTCGCTCGCGGCCGACGGTGTCGCGCGGGCGGATGTGAAACTGCCGGCGGTGATCGGCGATCACATGGTCCTGCAGCAGGGACACGAACTTCCCTTCTGGGGATGGGCGGAACCGGCCGAGCAGGTTTCGGTGACAGTGTCCGGCAAGATGGTCACAGCCACCACCGCCGCCGATGGACGCTGGTCTCTGCGGCATCCGGCCGTCACGAAGTTCGGCCCGGTGGAAGTGACGGTCGCGGGGAAGAACACGATCGTCCTGAAAGACGTGTTGGTGGGCGATGTCTGGATCTGCTCCGGCCAGTCCAACATGCAGTGGCGTGTTTTGGAAACGTCGGGCGCGAAGGAGGAAATCGCCGCGGCCACGCTGCCGGGCATCCGCCTGTTCCAAGTCGAACGCCAGACCGCGCTGGAGCCGCAGTCCGATGTCGAGGGACGCTGGATCGAATGTTCCCCCGATTCGGTCGGCGACTTCTCGGCCGTCGGTTACTTCTTCGGAAAGGAACTGCATGCCCGCCTCAACAATCGTCCGATGGGGCTGATCGAGGCCGCTTACGGGGGATGTGGCGCCGAGTCGTGGGTCAGCGAAGCCACCCTGAAAGCCGACCCGATCTATACGCAGATCCTCGAAAAGACTGCGGCCGCCAACCGCGATCCCAGCCAGGCCAACACCCCCAATCGGGCCACGGTCCTGTACAACGGAGTCATCGCGCCGCTGCAGCCGTTCGCGATCAAAGGGACGATCTGGTATCAGGGCGAACAAAACGCGGCCCGTGCTCATCAATATCGAACGCTGTTCCCCGCGCTGATCAAGGACTGGCGTCGCACGTGGGGACAGGGTGACTTTCCGTTCCTGTTCGTTCAGTTGCCCAACTACATCCCCGACAAGACCAAGCCGGACCATCCGGCGGAACCGGAGTCGAGCGCGTGGGCGGAACTGAGGGACGCACAGCGGCAGGCCCTGTTGACACCGAACACGGGCATGGCGGTCACGATCGACTTGGGCGACCCGCGCGACATCCATCCCACGAACAAACAGGATGTCGGTCGTCGATTGGCGCGGCAGGCGTTGTCCGTGGCGTACGGCCAGGCCATTCTCGCCTCGGGGCCGCTGTACCGTTCCATGTCGATCGTCGGTGACGAGGTGCATCTGCAATTCCAGCACGTCGGCGGCGGCCTGGTGGCGCGGGGCGACGAACTGCAGGGGTTCTCCATCGCCGGAGCCGATCAGAAATTCGTCTGGGGCAAGGCCACGATCGTCGGCGGCAAGGTGGTCGTCACATCGGACCAAGTTCCGCAACCGGTCGCCGTGCGCTACGCTTGGGCCGACAATCCCGACTGCAACCTCTACAACAAGGACGGCTTCCCCGCCTCACCGTTCCGCACGGACGACTGGCCCGGTGTGACGTTCAACGTCCAGCGGTGAGAAGTCGCCGCTGCCATCCCGCACGAGTCATGGTCCCGATGATTCGGTGACAGCGTGTCTGTCGAGCCGCGACCGTGAGGGAGCGGTCACTTCCAAGGAGACCGCTCCCGTACGGTCGC
>JANMLE010000092.1:0-6016 GCA_031372385.1 Planctomycetota bacterium
GGCGGGATCGGTCGCGGGGTCGGCCATCGCGGTCTTGATCCGCGTGAGGAGGCGATCCGCGGCGGCGAACTTGCTGCCGGCGGAATGTGGAGCGTCAACCGGCATTGGCTTGTTGGCGAAGGGGAACAGTGTCTGAATGAAGGCGATCGGCCGACGCCAGATTCGATTGACGACCCTCTGGATCAGCGTCAACCGGTGGGAAGAACCCGTTCTCGGAAGGCGTCCGGAAAGAATCGCCCGCATCACGGCGGAACGCTCGGCGAGGCGACGGCACTCGGACTGAAAGCGGATGCCGTTCAAGCTGGCCACGGCGGCAGGCAGGACGGCGGCGAGGAAGACCAGCCACGGTGTGACAACATGCAGGCGATGACACCACTCCAACGGCAGTTGGCCGGAGAGTTCGGCGATGATGAAGGCCACATCCACCAGGACGAAACAAATCACCGCGATGTTCAAGACCTTGCCCCAGTTTTCCGCCCACGCGTGGATGCGGTCCATCTGGCGGGCAATCTGGTCGTGATAGATGGCCTGCTGCTTGATCCAGCCGTCGCGCACCTTTTCCAGCAACGCCAGGGGCTCCGGCCTCACGAGCGTGGCCTCATAGCTGCCTGCGGGAAACGTGAACGTTTCGGGCCGCGCCGTGGCGAGAGCGGCGGGTGAGATGCCGCGCACGATCGCATCCAGCAACCAGTCGACCGCACTCTGGCGGACGACCCGCGACGCATACTGCGGCGGAGCGGCCATCGGCGGTTGGAAGCTGCCGATGCGCGGAAGATAGAACATCGTGCGCAAGCGTTCGGCGAGGTAGCGATAGTCGACCGCCTTGTCGTTCCAGTCGCCGTGGTTGGCGTTGTGCGTGTTGACGAAAATCCAGCCCACGATCCACAGCTTCACCGCGCCGAGAGTCAGCAGCGTGAAAAACAACCAACCGGGTGAGGCGCATTCCGGTGCGGCGGCGGCGACATGATGGACCGTCTCTCCCGTGGCCGTATGGTTCCCGCCCGCGACGGGGTCCGCGTAACTGAGCAGGACCAGGCTCAGGGCCGCCAGGAACACGGCGCTGGCCGCCAGGCCAAAATTGAGTAAGAACGCTCCCCGGTAAAGCCCGGCATAGTGGTAGTTCAGTTCTGTGCTGCGAGACCGCCAGGCCGCATACGGTTCCAGTGGCTCAACACGTTTCGGACCGTCACCAGAACGAAAACTCTTCTCAAACATTGTCCAGAGTCGTTCCCCAAGGCTCGGCTGCCGCTTCAGCGTCCCCGCCTCGTCCAGGCTCTTTGGCGGAGTGCCGGTGGCTTGGAAGAATTCCGTGAGCAACTTCTCACCATGACTGCTCACCGTCTCGTGACCGGCATGCGCGGCGCTGTTTTCAGGCGGCCCATCAGTTTCCGAGCCGGCCACGATCGTGGTGACCCAACTGCGCAGTGTCCCCGCCCAATCGTCCTCACCCGCCGCCAGCGCGGCGATGGCCGAGGCGGGATCATCGCCCGGTTCGATCAGGCTGATCATCCCGGTCCCGGTGTGCAGGAAGACCACGGGGAGTTCAAACTCCAGCGCCGCGCGCACCGTTTCGAGCGTCCCTCCCGCGCGACCCTCTCCATCGGGATCGGCGGCGGCCACGACGATGTCCGCGTGCCGCAACAGGAGAGTCGATTGAGCGCGATAGGCGCGGGCACGGCGGTTCTTGGCCAGTGCGGTATCTGGCTGTGGCTTTTCGTACACCCCGTCCAACGCCAGGACATAAGCACACCGCCCCGCCAGCCGATCAAACTCGGGCAGAAACCCCGGTGGACGACTGGCCCGATAAGCCGGCAAGTCAAACGGGATCACGGCCGCCAATTCGGTCGCGACGTGGGGCTGCAACTCCTGATGGACCTGCAGCGCATCAAACGCCTCGACCGCCAGACTGTCCCCCCCTTCGCACAACCCGGTGATCAGCCGGAGCAATGGATTCTCCCGCGAGTAGAAGTCGCGAATCCGCGGCTCCGGAGTCCCCGCCTCCAGCGGCGGCCCCGGCGCGATCTCCGCCAACCGCCGAGCCACCGCCTCAAAGATCATCGCCAGCTTGGCCGAGAGATCCCCCGTCTCGGCCGGCAGTTTCTGACTCCCTGCAAAACCAATCCGCAGCACGAGACGAGGGAACGCCGGCAATGAATTGGGTGTGGCTGTCATGGTGAGAGGATGTCCAATGAGTTGTTAAGGCGCTGAATACCACCGGCCTTCGATGGCTGCGGCCAGTTTTGCCGCCACTGAAAGTTGCTCGTCCTTGCGCGGCGGGTAGCCGACAATGTCCGCGTGGTTGGGGTTAAGAGGCAGGATCGGGCTCGGCACGACGTCCAAGGGCGGGATGCGACCGGCATGCGCGCGAACATCGGCGCGACCCAGCAACGCCTTGCCGCGCTGTTCGGCAACTTGTTTGCCAATGGTCCACGTCTCGGCGAGGGCCGCGTCACGATGCCGGTTCACGGATAACTCGACTCGTTTGTACGGCAGGAACAACTGCGGCCGGACGGTGCCGTCGGCTCGAACCTCGTTGCTGTTGACGATGAACCGCGCCAGCAATTCGTCGTCGGCAATCGGCGGGATGTGGGCCGGGTCGATCATCCGTAAACCTGCCCAATCCAATAGAGCAGCGTCTGAGGAAACTGGTCCACAAATTGGCAGGAGCCGCGCGGGTCTTCCGAACCAATCAAGGCCGCCCAAAACAGCGTTCCGCTGGAGCTGATGCTGGCGGTCAGCAGGCGTCGCGGGGCGTGATACCACTCAAAGTTCAATTGGCCGTCCGGTTCCGCAGAGACGGTCGGCAGGGGAGTGCCGCTGGGAAGCGACTCCAACAAACGACGCGCGACATCGTGAGTCTCCGTCGAAACAGCTTCCGCACCCTCGCCGTCCCAGTTGGGTTGTTGGCAACGCTCCCAAGTCTCCCGCAAGGTCTTCAGCAATGCGATGCGCGCCACGTCGAGTTCCCGCGGCGGCTCGGAGTCACGAACCACGATCTCGACGCGATGACCGACGAACGGACGCAACTCCGGCAAATGGAGCATCTCCGAGTCAAGGTTGCGAGTCAGCGTGATGGTCGGCATGAGGTTCGTCTCCACAAGGGCGAGGCAATGAGGTGTGGCATGCTACCAGATGTCTCAGGCGGCGACGCCCTCTTTCTACTCGATCGGTTCGCGACCCCTGTCTTATTTCAACGGCCCGAGCAGTTCGTCGAGGTGCGGGGCGATCGGTTTGTTCAGGGGGAGGAACCAGATCTCGGGCTTGTGTTGCTCGCGGTACTGGCGGTCGAGCGTCTCGAAGACTTCCTTCGTCGATTTGGCCGGGCCGAGCATTTGGTCGAGCAGGGGGACCGCCGACTGATTCAAGGGGAGCGTGGCCAGATCCGCTCTGGCCCGGAAGCGGCCTCGCGCCTGCTCCAAGGCCGCGCCCGCATCCCCCTTCGCCAGCGGCGGGAGTGGCTTGTTGTCTTTCAAATCCGCGAGCAGTTGCTCGGTCTGTTTCTTCTGAGACGCGGCGGCTTCGTTGAACGCTGTCGGAGATTCCTAAAAGTAGCCATCATCGCTCCGCGTGATGAGCCTTGCGGGACAGACTCCCGACCAACGCTCGGATTCGATCGCCGTTTCGACGGATGGCTGAAAAGATCGGCCGGGTGAGATGGTCTGAATGGAGCGATCGAACGTCTCTCGTGAAAGGCTCATCACGCGGAGCGATGATGGCTACTTTGGCTCAACCGGCACCGGGCCGAGCAGTTCGTCGAGGTGCGGGGCGATCGGTTTGTTCAGGGGGAGGAACCAGATCTCGGGTTTGTTTTGCTCGCGGTACTGGCGGTCGAGCGTCTCGAAGACTTCCCTGGTCGAGGGGGCCGGGCCGAGCAGTTGTTCCAGGTGCGGGACGATCGGCTCGTTGAGCGGGACATCGAGCTTGGATCGGCCGAGGAGTTGGTCGAGATGCGGCGCGATGGGCTGATCGGAACGCAGGAAATAGATTGTTGGCTTGCCTTCCGCTTTGTATTGCCGATCCAGCGCCGCCAACACGTCCGCCACTGACTTGCCAGGGCCGAGCAGCCGCTCGACTTCGGGCGCGATTGGTTTCAACGGACGCACGATTGCTGTGGCATCATTCACTCGTTGAGCGATCTCGTCGTTCGGAAGATTCATTGCCCGAAGGATGCCGCGATAGTTCTTCAAGTCAGTCTGCATGTGCGGGTGCTCATGTCCCGTCTTGCGCATGAACTCCCCAAGAATCGCGATACAGCGGCGCATCAGCGGCTCGGCCTCCGCCAGACGGTTCGTGACCTTGAGCAACGTCGCCAGGTTGTTGAGGTCGTTGGCGACGTTCGGGTGCTCGGCACCGTAGGACTGCTCGTCGATGGCCAGCGCGCGGCGCATCAGCGGCTCGGCCTCCGCCAGACGGTTAGTGTCCTGGAGCAACGCCGCCAGGTTATTGAGGGCAACGGCTTCCTCGGCAGGAGTGGCGGCCAGTTTCACCGTCGCGCGCAGATGCGGTTCGGCGGCTTGAATGCGAGCGAGTGTGAGATGCAACGTGCCGAGGGAGTTCCGGGCGTCAAACCAGTCGGGGGCGAGTTCGCCCACCTGTTCGCGAAGTTCGAGAGCGGCTTGCCACTGGAGTTTGGTTTCCAGCAGTTTGGCTTCGAGGACCAGTGCTTGCAGGGTCTTGTTTCGTTGCACCTTTTCCACTTCAGCGCGCGCTTGGGCGGTCTTCGCCTGGTCTGCGTGACGCCGAGCCAGCTCCAATGTCGATGGCCGGCTGCTCTCCAAATAGGCCAGGGCTTCGTCGGTCCCTTCTTTCTGCAAAATCTCCGTGGCGCGTTGAAAGACCGGACTGGCTCCCTCCTTCAATCCGTCCTGAATCAGCTTGATCAGGTCATCGACTCGGCCGAGCGCGAGGTCACGTTCCTTCTCGATCTCCGCAACCTTCTGCCAGCGCCCCCTCACATCGGGAAGCATTTTGATCTTATCGTCGGCCGTCGCGTGAATCTGCTTCCGAATCGTCTCGGCCAGGGTCGCCGGATCAGTAAGCGCCTGCACTATATTGTCCTGGGCGTGCTCAATCCGCTTCTCCGTCTCCTGCTGTTGACGAGCGACATACAAACCAATGCCGACTGACGACAACATGAGAGCTGCGACGCCCTGCTGCCACAACTGGAACCCTCGAAGGAGTTCGGCAAACTCATCCTTCAGGCGTTCGACCTTCAGTTCCAAGTCGGTATCGTTGGAAGCCGTGTAATACGCATGCCCTTCCTGTTTCCAGCGCTGACGCCACGCCTCCTTTCACGCGCGGCGTTCGGACTGATAGCCGGCCGGATCGGGATGGGTGGGATCACGCGGGAGGTCCAACTCCTCCAGCGGATGGTCGAGCGTGCAGCCGTCGTTCGTGTAGATCAGCCACGTCTTGAATCGCCCGCGCGAGTTCTTCTC
Organism: Planctomycetota bacterium; assembly: GCA_031372385.1. Lineage (GTDB taxonomy): Bacteria > Planctomycetota > Planctomycetia > Planctomycetales > Planctomycetaceae > Schlesneria. Next base: position 5,439 of record JANMLE010000092.1, read on the forward strand.
CTTCGCTCGCGCGTAGAGAAACTCAAACTGCGTGTACGAGACGCGGGGGAAGCCCTCCGCCACGAACTCGTTGTGTACCGTCTCATCGCCGACCGTGGGCGGCTCGGCCCCGTAGCCGCGACCGACGAGTTGGATCAGCCCGTCGCAGTCGTCGATCTTCTCCCGCAGCACCTGCCGCAGATCGCCCGACTCGGTGCCGAAGATGTCCTGCGTGACCGGGTCGTAACCGAGCCGCAACAGCACGTTCGCCACCAACTGACGTGTCCGCCCGAACTCCGTCGTGACTGCTGATATGAAGATGCGAGGCTTCATGCAAACGACTCCGCAAGTGAACAGTTTGGGGGCGGCAGTCCGTAAAGCGAGCGGCAACTCCAAATAGACCCCGCCACCGAGTTCACCTCGGTGGTTCAACGGCTTTTGCACTACTCGCGGACCGTAGCAAACCAGTAGTGCAAAAGCCGTCGAGCCACCGGGACAAGCCCAGTGGCGGGGAAACCATTTCTTGTCGCTCGCCTAACACTGCGATCGCAGTATTACTCGACGCCGTTTCGATTGCACGCCACCAGTCAGCCCGGAGC
>JANMLE010000171.1:0-1810 GCA_031372385.1 Planctomycetota bacterium
GTGGCGGTTTCGTCTTCGGGCAGACGCGGCACGTCCTTGGGGGGACGCGGCAGACGTTCGCCCAGCAGGACTTCACTGATCCAGTTGCCACGCAGAATCGGGCTGGTGCGCGACGCGCCCGACTGCATCGCGAGTGTTGTCGACTGTCCGAGGATGCCGCCGCGCGCGTGCTTTCGTACTCCATCGACACGTCGCCACTGCGGGCCGGTGATTCCGGGAATGCCGTAATGTTTGGCGAGATCCTCGTTCAGGAACGTGTAGTCCGCATCCAGGATGTTCAGGGCCGAACCGTCGTTCTGGAACAGGTCGGTGAAGAACAGGATCGACTCTTCGTACATCGCTCCCCGCATCGCGGCGAACGTCGGGAAGTGCCGCTCGCTCTTTTCGTCGAGGTGGTCGAAGTCGCGGATGTGCAGCCATTGGCAGCCGAATTCGGTGGCGAGTCGGCGCGTGCGCGGGTCGCGCAACATCCGTTGCATTTGGGCGACCAGTACAGCGGTCTCGCGGAGTCGTCCGGCAGTGGCCATCGCGCGCAGTTCATCGTCCGGTTGCGAAGACCACAGGAAGTAGCTGAGCCGGTTGGCGAGTTCAAAGTCCGACACGGGGGCCTGTCCGGTGCCGGGCGACGGCTTCTCGACTCGGTACAGAAACGCCGGGGCGATCAGCACGCGCGCCATCGTCAGTCGAATCGCGTCCTCGTGTGACATCTCCTCCTTGCGCAACCGGCCGTACAGGTTTCGCAACTCCGTTGATTCGGCATCGGAGAGCGGTCGGCGGTACGCCTTGCCCGCGAACTCCAGGACGGATGCGAGATGCGCCGGTTGCGTGTCGACCAACAACTGGCGAAACGCCGCGGCGCGGTCGTTGATCGGCTTGCGGAGCGGCTCGAACACCTTCGGGTCGGCATCTTGCGTGGCATACTCCATCAGTTGCAAATAGGCATCGACCAGCGTCAGGGCATCGCGGCTGACGTAGTGCAGTTCATCCCACAGCTTGTTCAGTTGCTGTTGTTCGCTGTCGCTGAGCATCAGCCGGGCGAGTTGATGGTCTTCGCGATAGAACAGCGTCAGCGTGACGACTTCATCGACGGGGACGATCTTGGTGTAACAGAGCGCCGACGGAAACAACTGGCGGAAGTCCTCCATCGCCGCTTCGACCCGTTTCCGCGCTTCGCTGCCATCGTTGACGATGATCGGAGTGGCATACGACACACCGCGGTTGTTCGACGTCCAGGGTCCGGTGCCGGTGGTCTCGGCCACCGCAGTCGGCAACAGACCGAGCGGGCCTTCGGGTTTCGTGGTCAGGTGGACCAGTTGCACGCTTCCCTCCGCGCCGGACTTCGGATCGAGCCGGCCGGTCGTCACCAGTTCACACCCCGCCACCAAGTCCGCGGGAAGTCGGATTTCAATCACGGCCGGAGCCTTGGCCCCCAGACTGGCGGCCTCAATCGCAGACCCGTCGGGATGTTTGCCGAAGAGTGCCGGATCGAGTCCGATCGTTGCGGCGAACTTGTTCGTATCGCCATCCTTCGCGGGATCAGTGGCGGGCGGCGCGGCATCGGGGCGAGTTAGCCAGTTGCGCAGGAACTGTCCGAAGAGCGGTCCATTGAGTGATGACAACTGCCGGTAGAGCACCGCATCCGGGTTCTCTTTGCCGTCCGGAAGTTTGGCCTCTGAAACTCCGGCGATGAGCAGCTTCTGGATCTCGCCCGCCAGGCGTTGTTTCTCTTCCGCAGTCGGAGCCGATTGCCACTTCACCAACAGGGAATTGGGAGGAATCACCGGCCCCACGTCGCCCGTGACCGGCTCGG
>JANMLE010000215.1:0-3818 GCA_031372385.1 Planctomycetota bacterium
AACCGCAGCGAGCCCCTCCTTCGATGCTCATGTTGCAGACGGTCATCCGCTCTTCGATGCTCATCCGATCGAAGACCTCGCCGGCGTACTCGTAGGCGAAGCCGACGCCGCCTTGCACACCAAGCTTGCGGATGATGTGCAGGATCACATCCTTGGCGAAGACGCCGGAACGTAGCTTGCCCGTGACTTCGACTCGGCGCACCTTGGGCCGGCTGAGAGCCAGCGTCTGCGTCGCCAGCACATCCGCCACCTGGCTGGTCCCAATCCCGAATGCGATCGAGCCGAACGCCCCGTGGGTGCTGGTGTGACTGTCACCGCAGGCGATCGTCATGCCGGGTTGCGTCAGCCCCTGTTCCGGACCGACGATGTGAACCACCCCCTGCCGGCTGTCCTTGAGATCGAACAGTCGGACGCCGAAGTCGCGGCAGTTCTTTTCGATCGCCGACATCATCTCTTCGGCCAGTCCATCCGCAAACGGCCGCAACTGAACATCCGTCGGCACGATGTGGTCGACGGTGGCCAGGGTCCGCTCCGGAAACATCACCGTCAGGTTGCGGTCCCGCAGCATGGAGAATGCCTGCGGGCTGGTCACTTCGTGAATCAGATGCAGTCCGATGAAAAGCTGGGTTTGCCCCGACGAGAGGGAGCGAACCGAGTGAAGATCCCAGACCTTGTTGAACAGATTGCGCCGGTCGGTCATGTCAAAATCCAAGTGAAAAAGAACCCGAGACACTGCGGGGCGGATTGTATCAACCCCGTGCGTCCGGGCGAATCAACCGGTCCGGTTTTTGGTCGCACGAATCCGGGTCGCGTCCATGCCCTGCGGTCATACCTCGCGCGGCCCCGCCTGAGTCGTTTAACCGTTACGCCAACGGCGTGCGCGAGAACAACGGCTCGCTCCCCCCGCACGCACGCCGCTGGCGTAGCGGTTAAACGAAAACATCTCACTTTGGGCCGCACGCGGTATCGCACCGCGAAATCCGGTCGCGCGACCGTTTGTCGATCTGCTCCAGCCGACCCGCGGCCGGCAACGGCAGTTGCTTGCTCTTGTCCCGGCAGGCGCGTGTAATGGCACCGCTTCTCCAATCCAATAAGGAACCGAATTCATGGGACTTGTCCTGGCCAGCACGTCTCCGTACCGCAAACAGTTGTTGGATCGTCTGGGGCTTCCGTTCTTGCAAAAGGCCCCGAAGTGCAACGAGGAGGCACTGAAGGCGATCCCCTATCCGGGAGCGGCTGGGCTGGCCCGGTTGCTGGCGACCGAGAAGGTACACAGCCTGATTTCCGAATGCGGCATGGACACCATCATCGGCGGGGACCAAGTCGTGGAACTCGAAGGCCGGGTTCTCGACAAGCCGGGTACGATCGGCCGGGCAATCGAACAATTGACGGAATTGACGGGTCGTTCGCACCGCATTGCCACCGCGGTCGCCGTCTGGGACGAAGGCCGGCTGAGCACCCATGTCGACATCACAACGCTGACGATGCGGACGCTCGAATTGTCGGCGATCAAACGCTACGTCGAGGCGGACTCGCCGCTGGACTGTGCCGGTTCGTACAAACTCGAATCCCGCGGGGTGACCTTGTTCGATCACATCGACACCGCCGACTACACCGCCATCATCGGCCTGCCGCTGATGGCGCTGACATTGATGCTGCGCGCCATCGGATACATCATTCCCTGATCCGCGCAATCCCTTGGCCGGCGCAAGCCAGACCTCACGCGGTCCAGGAACAATCCACTCCAATGTCTCACGGCCACCGGGGGTGGGCCAAGCAGAGCCGGTCGAGTCGCGCGATCCACCGGGCTGCGGTGAAATTTGCTTCCGGTCCGTGTAGCCTGACGCTGTCGCCGGATTCGCCCCGTGTCTCGTTGAGGAAACCGCCATGCGCCACGTCGTCGCTGCCAGCCTGCTGTTCCTGTCCGCGTTGCCAGCGTTCGCCGTTGAGGACGCCGGCTTCGTGCCGCTGTTCAACGGCAAGGATCTGTCGGGTTGGACCCCGGTCAATGTCGCACCGACGACGTTCTCTGTGAAGGACGGCCTGATCGTCAGCACCGGTGTCCCGACGGGAACGCTTCGCACCGCGCGGATGTACGAGAACTTCATCATCGAACTCGAATGGCGGCACATGCAGCCCAAGGGGAACGCGGGGCTGTTTGTCTGGGGTGATCCGATCACCGCCGTCGGCGGCCCGTTTTCGCGCGGGATCGAAGTCCAAATCCTTGATGGGCACGAGACCCCCAACTACACCAGTCACGGCGACATCTTTCCGATCTGGGGTGCCAAGATGACCCCCGACCGGCCGCATCCCGCCGGTTGGGATCGTTGCCTGCCGAGCGAAAAACGCTGCAAGCCATCCCCCGAATGGAACCATTACCGCGTGACCTGCAACGACGGCACGATCAAGCTGGAGGTGAACGGCAAGGAAGTCAGCGGCGGGACGAAGTGCAACCCGCGCAAAGGCTATCTCTGCCTGGAGTCGGAAGGGTCGGAGTGCCACTTCCGCAACATCAAGATCAAAGAACTGCCGACGACCAACCCCAAGCCCAACGAGATCGCGATGGAAGCCGTCGGGCATCGTTCGTTGTACACGGGACTCGACCTGTCCGGCTGGAAAGCGACGGAGCAGCACAAGGCTCACTGGAAACCGTCCGACTGGCGGCTGGTTTACGACGGCAAGTGCGATGCGACCGACCCGAATCTGTGGAGCGAGCAGGAATTCGGCGACTTCGAAATGATCTGCGACTGGCGCTGGACCGCCAAGCCGACGAAGAAGAACTGGCCCAAGACCCTGCCGAGCGGCCTGGACGAAGTCGGCCCCGACGGCAAGCCGGTGGAAGTGGAAGTCGACGACGCGGGCGACAGCGGCATCTATCTGCGCGGCAGCAGCAAGAGTCAAGTCAACATGTGGTGTCGCCCCGTCGGCAGCGGTGAAGTCTACGGCTACCGGACCGATGCCAGCCAACCGGCCGAAGTCCGGGCGGGCGTCACACCGACGAAGGTCGCCGACAAACCAATCGGTCAATGGAACCGCTTCATCATCGTCATGAAGGGGGACCGCCTGACGGTGCGTCTGAACGGCGAACTGGTGGTCGAGAACGCCCAACTCCCCGGCGTCGCCGCGCGCGGCCCGATCGCTCTGCAACATCACGGCGACCCCATCGAGTTCGCCAGCATCCTGATCCGCGAACTGCCGTAGAACTCGGACGATCTCAGTAACCATTTGTGGCCGAGACCAAGATGGACTTCCTTCGCATCCTGTGGGACGATCCTGATGACCCGGAAGGCAACGTCCAGTACATTGCCGAGCACGGGTTGAGCATGGACGATGTCGAGGACGTCTTGGAGAATCCAACAAGCGAAGGTCGCAGTCATTCCAGTGGCCTCCCCTGCGTCTGGGGCTACACTTTGGAAGGGCTGTACATCCTCGTCGTTTATGAAAAGATCGACGAGGATTCGATTCGAGTGATTACGGCCTACGAAGTCCCCGAACCGCGATGAGGGCCATTGACATGAAGAGCAAGCCGGAACGAGTCTTTCGCAATCGTCCGCTCACGGTGGAGGAAGCCGCCCGCGACAATGAAGTGCGTCGCGCCGTGCAGGCCGAGTTCCCGCCAGCCACCACACAGCACGCGTCCCGTTCCGATTCCTTTGGCGAAGCTCTCCGAAAGGCCATCCGCGACAGCTCCCAACCGGCCGCCGAGATCGCCGAGAAGGCCCACCTGTCACCGCTGGTCCTGGCAAAGTTCGTTGCCGGTGAGCGAGACATCCATCTGGAAACCGCAGACCGACTGGCCGAGGTTCTCGGAATCAAAC
>JANMLE010000245.1:0-4205 GCA_031372385.1 Planctomycetota bacterium
AACGGCGAAGGTGTCGGGTGCCAGCGCCCTGATACGTGTGCCGACAGTGCCCGCGGAGACGGACGCATCGACCCGCCCCACCTTCGCCGTTGGCTCAGGGTTAAACGACTTGGTCGGGGCCGCGTGCGGCATAACCACATGCCCGATGGGCTTTGACTCCTCGTTCACCGGGCGTCGTTTGAAGATCTTGGAACCGGGTTGATGTCGCAACGACTTTAACCGCATACTGCCGACCGCTGGCAAGTCCAAGATTCTCAATTCCCACTTCGGATGTCGCAGATGTTCGGCACGCACGGCCGCAATGAGGAATGCCCGCGCCACGATGTCATCGTTTTACTCGTCGTGATGCTGGGCATTCTCCAAGCGTCGGGTTGCGACAAATCCTCTGCCACGAATTCCACCGCTCACGTCCCCAATGCGGCCCCGCAGGAATCGACGAGCCGGCATTATCTGGGCGATCCCCCAAAGCTCGGAAGCACCGACCCGGCCGCCGCGAGTGGGCCGGCATGGTGGCGCGATGATTCCGATCAATCGGGAATCCGATTTTCGTATCGGAACGGCCGCGAGGGTGCGCAATACACCATTCTGGAAAGCGTTGGTGGTGGTGTCGGTCTCTTCGACTTCGATCAGGACGGCGACCTGGATGTGTTGTTCCCCGGTGGCGGGACCATCTCGGCGACCGACCCCATTTCCGTGACCGGGCTCCCATGCGGCCTGTTTCGCAATGACGGCCAGGGGCGCTTCTCGAATGCCTCGCATCTGATCAAAGCCTCGGAGCATTTGTATTCGCACGGGGTCGCCATGGCGGACTTCAACCGCGATGGATTTCCCGACGCGCTCATCACCGGTTATGTCGGGTGCGTGTTGCTGCGCAATGACGGTGGGGAACATTTGACCGATGTCACCGCCGGATCGGGGCTGGAAGTTCCGGATTGGACAACGGCCGCGGCCTGGGCGGATGTCAACCGGGATGGCTGGCCCGACCTGCTTTTGGTCGGTTACTTGGAGTGGACTCCCCGGCCGGACCTTTCATGCGGTGACCCCGGGCACCGGATCCGCGATGTTTGTCCTCCTCAGAAGTATCCCGCCGCCCGTCAGCAACTGTTTCTGAACAACCAGGGCCGATCGTTTTCCGCGGTGGAACAAGCCTTCGAGGGAAGTGGACGCGGCAAGGGACTGGGGTGTGTGGCCTTGGACTTGAACAGCGACGGCTGGATCGATTTCTACATCGCCAACGATCAGGTGGGGAATCAACTGTATTGGGGAGGCCCCGCGTTCCCGATGGCCGAGGTGGGAGTGGTGTCGGCCACGGCCGGCAGCGAATTGGGGGTTCCCGAAGGCAGCATGGGCGTTGACGCGGCCGACTACGATGGAGACGGGCGTCCGGATCTGTGGGTCACCAACTATGAGCTTGAGGACAACTCGCTGTATCACAACGAAGGGGGCGGCCTGTTCCGACACTCCACGGTCCAGACGCGACTCGGCGGTATCGGTCGGCCGCTCGTGGGATTTGGGACCGGCTTCGCGGACTTCGATCTGGATGGCTGGCTCGACTTGTTCGTCATCAACGGCCACGTCCTGTACGAAACGGGCCGCAGTGCGTATCGGCAGTCGCCGTTCCTGCTTCACAACGAAACGGCCAGCGGAGGCAGGCGGTTTCGGGATGTCTCGCTGGAGCATGGCGGGCCCTGGTTTCAAGGCCGGTACGCGGGACGGGGAGCGGCAATCGGAGATCTCGATGACGACGGCGATCTGGATCTGGTTGTCGTTCAACAAAACGAACCGGTGAGCGTGTTGATGAATCAGCGGCAACCCTCGAACTGGTTGCGGTTGGAACTGCGGGGGACCGCGAGTGAACCGAACGCCATCGGCGCGATCGTGAAATACCGGTTCGACGGCCGCGACATTGTTCGGCATGTTCGTTCGGGAGCGGGTTACCTGTCCCACTTCGACCAGCGCATCCTTCTTCCCGTCGGCGAAGCGGCGTCGTTGGAAGTGACGGTCCAATGGTTGACCGGCAAGTCCGAACGATTCCGGAATCTTCAGCCACGTTCCACAAATCGGATTCGCGAGGGAGACGGTGAGCCGCTCTAAAGTGCCTCGTCATCGGTTGCTTGCTTCGACAACGCCAGCGTCAAAAGGGGGCGGCGCGGGACATCGCAGGCGATTCTGGCTGTTCACCCTCGGCGCGGCAGTCGTCGCCGGGGCGGTTGTCTATTGGACGCTGGAAAGCCCGCAGGCTTACTACCGTCGCGCCCTGCCACTGCTCGCGCAGCAACCGTCGCAGTGCGAAAAACTGGCTGAAACGGCGGTCATGAAGGCGGGGGAAAACTACCCCGCCGCCCAGTTGCTCCAATGTCAGGCTCTGGCCGCAATGGGGGAATGGGACGCCGCGTTGGGAGGCTTCTCGCTCATCAAAGACGCCACGGCCTGCGCTCCGGAATCGTTGCTGGACTTGGGGGCGAATGCCCTGAAGGCCGATCAGCTCCAGTTGGCCGACAGGGTGTTGAAAGCGGCGCGCGTGCCGGGGCCGTCGTTTTCGCGGGCCACGGAATTGCTGGTGCGTCTGAAGCTGACGCTGCGGTTGCCCGATGAGGCTCTGGCGCTGTGCCGTGAGTGGCAAGCCGCCGCCACCGCTGCCGCGCTGCCGTGGGCGATTGAGGCGGAGATCGAAGTCTCCCGGTTCGAGTTGGCGGCTGCAATCGCCGACTATCAGGAAGCGCTCCGCCGGTCACCATCGACGGAACTCGAAAAGTCCATTCGAATGTCACTGGCCAACCTGTTGGTCCATACCGGAGACGTTGCCGCGGCACGCGTTCAGTTCGACAAGCTGCTGGAATTTGGGCCTGTCACCGGAAATGGACAATTGGATCACGTTCAACTGTTGCGGATGGAAGGCCGACTCAATGAGGCCCTGGCAGAGGTCGAGCGATATCTCGCCGACGTCAAGAAATCCCCGGAAGCCCTGAAGCGACGGGGAATCATTCGGATGGATCTGGGACAGTGGGACGCGGCGCTCGCGGATCTTCAGGCGGCGGCGGAAGGGAATGAATTCGACATCGGCACCCATCATTTGCTGGCCCAGATCCACCTCCGCAAGGGAGCGCCGGGCCTGGCACAAACCCACTTGGAGAAAAGTCGCCGACTGACCGAAGCGACACTCCGCATCTCCGAACTTGAGGAGCTGTTGCGAACGGACCCGGCAAACGCCGAGTGGAGACGCGAGCTGAAATCGCTCAACAAAGTCGTCGGCCACTGAACCGGATGTCGATCGCAGAAACCGGTTCCCACCCGGCGACCAACGGCAAGAAAAAGCTGCCCCGGAGGATGTGTACTCGTGCCCGTCCGGCTGTTCGCCATCGAGCATGACGGGCATGCGTACCCATCCTCCGGCTGTCCCCCCGCGAAAAAACCTGCCTGCATTTCTCAACCGCAAGTTGATAGCGTATCGCCCGCTTCGCTGTTCTGGCGTGTAGCAGGCCGTGCGAATCTGGCGCGGCGGACGTTTCATCGCGATGATCGACACGCTTCACGACACCAATCATTTCTCTCCGCAGCGCTCCACTCTTCAGGGAACCCGAATCATGATCCTGACGAATTGGCTCAGCCGGTTGTGGTCTGACGTGTGCAACATGGCGAACCGGGGGGGGATGAGGCGCGGCTCGCGATCGCGCCGACGCCGCAGTGATATTTCCCTGCTCCCGGCGATTGAACTGCTTGAACCGCGCCGGTTGATGAGTGCGGTTATGGACAGCGCTGACGTTTTCATCGCGTCAAAGAACGACGAGCTGTAAGTCGAATTCGTTAATTCTACTGTCCGCTTTAGGTTCTGAGGCGGTTCTTGAGTGGCGGGAGGATGTTACGGGATTCGTAGTGTGAGGCTCGGGCGAGTTCGTTTCGTTGGAGCCAGCGTTGGGTGGTAGCGGTGATGTGTGCTGGGGTGTTGGATTGGAGTCGGTGTTCGATCTGGGCGGCGATCAGGCGCCGGGCTTGGGGAACCGTCATCGCCGGGGTCTGGATTTTTTCCCCGCCGCGTCTCCTCGTTGAGGAACCACGCGGCGATCAGTGACAGCGTTTGGTGGTGATGCCACCCGATCCAGTGGCGGACCTGGTAGTCGCCCAGGCCCGCTTCGCTCTTGCCGCGCTGGAAGCATTGTTCGATGCGGTGTTCGCACTTGGCCACGCGGGCGAATTCGATGAGGGGC
>JANMLE010000323.1:0-3849 GCA_031372385.1 Planctomycetota bacterium
GCAGTTTGTCATCCGGCGCTGTCGATAAGATCTCAGCCCAGATGGCCATCTCGACGACATCTTCACGCATCTCCGCTCCGGCAAGTGTGAGCTCCCCCACCGCCTCGTGAAGACGGCCGGAATGATAGGCGATTCGACCCAGAATGCCGTGCGCGCCTTCGATCTTGGGGCAGGATTCCAGTGCCCGTCGCGCGTGCCGGGCGGCCTCGTCAAACCGCTGCAGATTCAACATGGTCCAGGCCAGATGCAGGTGGGCGAAGGGATCGTCGGCGTCCTCGATCAACCGGGCTTGCCAATAGGCTTCCCGTTCCTCGGGTGTTGCCGAATCCGTTGGCGGTGACGGTGTGTCGAGCCTGCAAATGCGAAGGTTCGACAATCGCAGCTTGCCGGAATGGCCGATCGAATCCTGGTTGGAGGACACGAAAAACGTTTCACCGAAACAGAGGCCCCCCTCGGGGTGAAGACCGTCAAACAGCACTCCGTCTCGCGCCGCGTCATCGATCCGATGTTCAAACGCCCGATCCCAAAGCTTGACTCTCAACCGGTGCTTGCCCGCGGACGCCAGTAAGAAACGACGCGTCGGTTCACCGCGATAGGGTGAGGGATAGATGGCAAAGTCGCGACGAAGGGGCTGCTTGGTTTGAATGTCGATGCCCGTCTCGGCACTGACGCCGAAAAACGGTTGGCGGGCATCCCAGTCCTCGTAGGTGGTCAGCGTGTCCTTTGCAAAATGAATCCCGGAACGGTGGAGGTACGGTGGCGGTTCCGCCGGCAGTTCGATGTCCATCTCCACGACGAACGGGGGACGAAACGCCGCCAATGCCCGCAGGTGAAGGCGGGGAGTCCGGCCCTTGCGGCTCGCCAGCCGGATCGCGCCCGGTTCCTCGTCGAGACTCCAGTCGTCGGCGAAAATCTCCCAGCCCGACAGTTCCGGATCGAAGGTCAGGTTGACCCACTGCCCGGTCGAATAGTCCCGCAGTTGTTCCCACATTCTCCGGGCGTGCCGGTAGAACGTGGCAACGCGAGGTTCGGGGGCTGTCGGTTCGAGTGATCGCAACGTCGCTTCGACCTCCGCGACCGCGTCGGGCGTGGCGCGGGGATCCCACTTTCGACGCAACGTCTCCGCGAGCGCCAGGACTTTCGGCCGGGTTTCCCCCTGGCCTGCGAACAGCATTGCCAATTCAAAGTCCCCCGTGCGGCCGTTGCTTTTCATTTTCACCAGGTCCGCCATGTCTCCCAGTTCCCGGAGCTCGGTGAGAGCTTCCGCGAACAGTTCGCATTCCAGCATCAGCAACGCCAGGTGGGTGCGACGTGCGGGATTGTCCACGTACAGGGGCCGATCCGCGCGACCTTTGCGATAGGCCTCGCGGCGCGTCACGAATTGCCGCAGAAGCGGCTGGGCCCCCGCATCCTTCACGAGCGTCTGGCCGGGCTCGAGCTCCTCGTCGCGGATGACTTCCAGAATGTTGAGCAGCATCAGCGGAACGGCCGTGTCGAAACGATCCGTCTCCACACACCGCTGACCCAATTCAATCATCTTCCGCACGCTGCCGCCCCACCGAGGTTGAAGGGAAGACCACATCGCGGCATACGCCTCGTGGTAGTCAAACTGAGCCTCGATGGTCCGCAGAAACCACTCGTGCGGGTTTTGTTCACCGCCGCCATTGGCCATTGCCACCGGAATCATCCGCGCTGCCGGTTCGGGAAGTTCCGGGTGCAGATGCCACGCATATTGCAGGTGTGTCGATCCGAAAGCCAGATGTTCGTGGAACGGCTTCCATTGACGCTCATCGACCTTGTCGGCGTACGAAGTCCCGCGAAACTGCCAGCCTCTCTTCACGTAGTAATCACCCAACACGGTATGGAGTAGCCACGGGTCAATCTTCTTCGCCTGAAGGCAACCGGACAGGAGCAGGAGCTTGTCGTTGTCGTTGGCCATGTCCCACGCATTCAGGAACCTGCGATAGGTGCTTCGCCGCCACTGGGGACGGTCGGCCTCTTCCTCCAACCAGCGAACGATGGCCACGACAGCGGCTGGCCACCGATCCAACTCGGCAGGGGGCGAATTGCTCATCGCGTGACCGAAAGAATTGTGCTTCTTGCGGCTCAACTCCGACAGCCTGATCCGAACAAACGCCACGACGACACGCGGATAATTCGACTGCGACAATAACGGCAGGGTTTCCGTGATTGTCCGTTCGGCCGCCTCCGCATCCTTCCCCGTCCGCACCTGAAAGTGAGCATCGTAGGTTCTGATCAGCGGATCCCGACTGCCTGCCACCAACGCGGCCTCCCCCAGTTGCCCAACGGTATCCTCACTCGGCGCGCCCATCTGTTGAGTGGCATGTTCCAAATAGGCCCTCAAGAACCGTTCTCCGGCTGCCTTCGCAACCGGTTCGTCCTGCGTGAGTTGGCGGTACGCTTCGAGTTCCTGAAGCCGGTATTGGAAATACTCATCATCCGCCTGACGCTGCGTCGTTGCCTTCAAATGCACGGGGACCAACAGGCCGCCCAGTGGAAACTGATTGACCGCTTCGGCACGCCGCGCCTGAATTTCCGGCCGAGCGGTCTCGGCGGCTTTCCGAACAGGCTGGACCAGCGTGTCGAAATCGACATTCAACTTGAACTCCGGTCCACCCGCAAAATCCGGAACGGCGAGCGGATCGACCGGAACGTTGGAAACAGACGGCGGCACCCAGCGCGGTGGCGCGGGCGGGGGAGACTCGACATACAACACCCTGACGAGCGCGGCACTGCCGACGATGACTGCGGTTCCCAATATCCAAGCCTTGATACGCGACATTTGGCTTGTTGCGAGGAGCATGATTTCCCTCCGAGACTTTGCTTTGGTGGACGCGAATGAACGGCGATGCTGCCTTGCCTTCCGACGGACATCACATCGGGTTGCACTTCGATTGAATCATCCTGCCGACACACTGGCTCCCATCACTTGGTACCGCGTCTGGCCGCTCAGTACCATGTCGCCGCTGTCTGGTTTACCGCCTCGAAGGAACCATCACGATGTCACTCGCCGTTCGCTGTTCGTGGGCCGTTGTTTTTCTGTTGGGTGTCTCAGTCTCCAGTGCAACGGCTCAGGAAGTCAAGAAGCCGCTGATCCCTCACGCGCAGGACAAGCCGCCGAATGATCCGCGCGATCCCGAGACCGCCGCGAAGATGATGACGGTCCCCGAGGGCTTCTCCGTCGAGGTCGTCGCGGCCGAGCCTGACATCGTCAATCCGGTCGCGATGGCGATCGATGAGCGGGGCCGGTTCTGGATCACCGAGTCGCTCGAATACCCGCGCCGCGAACCGGGGCCGGGGAAGGATCGAGTGAAGATCCTCGAAGACACCGATGGCGACGGGAAGTGCGACAAGTTCACCGTCTTTCTCGATGGCCTCAACATCCCGAGCGGCATCGCGGTTGGACATGGCGGAGTCTGGATCGCGAACTCGCCCGACATCCTGTTCGTGCCGGATGCCGATCGAGACGGCAAGCCCGATGGCCCGGCTCAAGTCGTCGTCACGGGCTTCGGTCGCGCCGACACTCATGAGTTGCCGAACTCACTGACGTGGGGTCCGGATGGCTGGCTGTATGGCCTCAACGGCGTCTTCAATTTCTCGCACGTGAAGTACCCGGAGACGAATCCCAACTACAAGGCGGACCACAAAGGTTGGCCGATTACCTGCGCGATGTTCCGCATTCATCCGCGGACGCGCGAGTTTCAGGTCTTCTGCGAGGGGACCAGCAACCCGTGGGGGATCGCCTTCAACGACGAGGGGGAAGCGTTCGTCAGCGCGTGCGTGATCGACCATCTGTGGCATCTGGTCGAGACCGGCTACTACCACCGT
>JANMLE010001678.1:0-1549 GCA_031372385.1 Planctomycetota bacterium
CCGGTGATGCCCCACGTGACCAGGTTGTGCCGGTTGGCCCATTCGACGGCGTTGAGAATGTTCGGGCTGTTGCCGCTGCCGCTGATCGCGATCAGCACATCGCCGGGCGAAGCGAAGTTCTTGAGCTGCTGGACGAAGACCTGGTCGAAGCCTTCGTCGTTGCCCCACGCCAGGATGTACGGCGTGTTGTCGGTCAGGCTGAGCACCTTCAACCGCTTGACGGCGTCGTTTGTGAAGTTCTTGCGATCGAGTGTGCTCTTGCCGAGGTCTTCGCAGAAGTGCGAACAGTTCGAACCGCTGCCGCCGTTGCCGATCAGAAACACAAACCGGCCGTTTTCGTAGGCGGAGTAAATGTCATCGGCCAGTCCCTCCAGTTGCGACACGTCGAGCGTGTCGAAGACTTCGGCGCAGCGCTTCAGGTATTGGGCGGGATTCAGTTGGGTTCCGAGCATGTCTGATGTTCTTTCAATTCTTCTACCGCTGACGGCAATCGATGATTCGTTTGCGGGCTTGTAGCCACGGTCGCCAGACCGTGGGGATGGCCGGTGGATCGCCCACGCTCTGACGAACGTGGCTACATCCGTGCAGTCATTTCGATTCTCAACCGGCCGACTTGGCGGCGATGACCTTGTCCAATTCTTCCTTGAGCCGCGGCAGGATGGCGTCGTACGGAAACGCCCCCAGTTCGGCCGGACCCTTCTTCAGATTCACGAATGTCGGACCGCACCACAGTCCCAGGTCGGCGTCGTCCGTTTCGCCCGGCCCGTTGACGCGGCAACCCATCACGGCGATCGTCACCGCGTGATCCTTCGCATACGCGGTCATCTCCTTGACCTGCTGGGCCAGATCGATGAACGCCTCGTTCTCGACCCGCGAGCAACTGGGGCAACTGATGATGTTCAGCGTCTGCAGGCCGTAGTCGACGAACGACCGGACGCGGCCGGCGGCGATGTCGTCGAGGATTTTCCGACCCGCCACGATCTCTTCGGGCTTCCGAGAATTCGGCACGGTCAGCGACACGCGGATCGTGTCACCAATCCCCTGGCTGATCAGTTGCTCGAACGCGATGCGCGTCTTGATGATCCCGTCGGGCGGCATGCCGGCCTCCGTCACACCCAGATGCAGCGGCACATCGGCGCGCCGTTCGGCGAAACGCCGGTTCCCCTCGATCACCTTCTGCGGGTCCGAATCCTTCATCGACACGCAATAGCGGGTGAAGCCGAGTGAATCGAGAAAGTCGCAGTGTTCCCAGGCGCTTTCGAGCATCGGCGTGATCGAATCGGCCGGGTCGTACAGTTCCTTCTTGGCGGGGTCGACTGAGCCGCAGTTCACGCCGACGCGCATGGCACAGTCGTTGTCCCGCGCGATGCCGGCCAGGTAGCGGACCTTTTCCTGCCACGGCTTGTCCCGCTCGTGGTGATAGAGATGGCCGGGGTTGTACCGGATCTTGTCAACATACGGGGCGACCGCTTCGGCGAGCCGGTAGTTCTCCTGCAGGTCGACGGCCAGATTGGCCTTCGTTTGCATGCGAATTTCGGCCAGTGCCGCA
>JANMLE010000469.1:0-1162 GCA_031372385.1 Planctomycetota bacterium
GAGAAACTTCAGGATCTCGGAGGGGGTCATCTCCAGATACAGCGGACCGTTCTCCGGAAGGTATCCGAGGATCTCGGCCGCCTTCAGCCGATCGGTCGCCACATCGAAGCCGCCGATCCGGGCGAACCCTTCGCTGGGGGCCAGAAAACCGGTGAGCAGCTTCATCGTCGTCGACTTGCCGGCACCGTTGGGCCCCAGAAACGCAGCCACCTGGCCGCGCGGGACGGAAAAGCTGATGTTTTGGGTTGCCGCAAACTGGCCGTAATACTTGCTCAAACCCACCGCTTCAATCATCGCACCCGACGTGTCACTCATGGAGTCGCATCTCACGAAAGCAGGTCAGGAAAAAACCAGCCGCACTGTCCGGCAGAGTTCGGAATTCTGATGGTCGATGTTGGATCTTGCAAGCAACGCGGGGTCGAACCATCGCCCGTCGCACTGTTTCCCCGCGAATCGTCTGCGACTGACCGTCGTAAGCCACGTCACCGAATGATTCTAGGGGTGACGAGCCACGACAGGATTATTTCAGATTTCGCGGGGGAGATTCGCAACGGCATTGGAACGGACATCGCAAACACATTCCTCCGGGAACTTGCCAGCGTGTTGAAAAACGTGGCACGTTTCCAGAGTGCTGAGTTTCATCGGGTTTCGAGCACGACGAAATCGTGCTCCACGTGATATTCAACTGGCTGTTACTCGCCTTCCGATTCAAGCGACTTGCGCTCTTCGAAAGTGATGCCGAACCGCTTGTTGAAGTTCTGCCGCCAGCGCGCTTCGACAGAGTGCTGTGTCTGGGTCGCCAAGAAGTCGTAGGGCGTGGGGAAAAAGCTGGTGAACCGTTCCCTCAGAAACATCTGCTGCATTTCCTGCAAGGCGATACCACCATCGCTCGCGTCGGTGCCATCCCGATCATGGGCTCGCACGACGTAGAAGACGGTCCGCGGCCGGTTCAGCCCCACACCCACATCGCCGTCGCCCAATTGTTCGAAGACCAGCCTCAAAAAGTCCGGTCCCGGTTGGTCGATGCCATCGATTGGCGATTCGGCCGGGAATTGCAAGCCCATCGTCGGCACGCTGTTCGACACCCGCATCCAAGTGAACTTCGGAGTTTCTCGCACCGTCACCGCGGGAGAATCTTTGGTGCCATTGATCGTCTGTCCTG
>JANMLE010000474.1:0-3454 GCA_031372385.1 Planctomycetota bacterium
GGATTTGGGACTGTCGTCCGTGCGGCTGCTCACCAACAACCCGCAGAAGGTGAACGCGTTCCCCGGCTTCGACCTGATCCTGGCGGGACAAGTGCCGATCATCGCTCCGCCCGCCAGTCAGCGCGACAAGTATCTGGCAACGAAGCGCGACAAGATGGGACACATCCTGCCCGGTGGAGATGTCGCAACCCCGGAACCGTGACGCGAACGTGGCCCCGAGATTGCGCCCGCCTTCGCCAGTACCTGCCCGATTCGCAGGCAACCGACTTGGCGGGATCAACCGGAACGCGCTAGCGCCCGGTTCTGGTTCGGGTAGCTTCCGAACCGGGGCTAGCGCCCTGCGGCTGATTGAGTTGCCAAAAAGATTTGCCACACCGAGTCCATCAGCGACCGTTCGTTTATTCGTGGAAGCCCCTTCGGTATGCCGTATGCTCTCGCAACCGCGGGGCGAGACATTCCTCCCGTCACATCGCCTGACCGGGGTCGATCTTTCTTCATTTCCGATGCGGTCGTGTCATGCTCTTGGACAATTACTCCACCGACGGTTTTTATGACGAGATGTTCGACTCGGACGGGCAGCCGCGCGGGCGGGCCGATGCCTTGGCGAAGCGGTTGGTCTCGCTGTCGGATGGCGAGTTGGTGCGGCGGCAGAAGGCGGCCGATTTGACGCTGCTCAACATGGGGATCACGTTTGCGGTGTACGGACACGCGGCGGGGACCGAAAAAGTCTGGCCGTTCGACATCGTGCCGCGGATCGTCGATGCCACCGAATGGCACAAGATCGATCGCGGGCTGAAGCAGCGCATCCTGGCGTTGAACATGTTTGTGGCCGACGTCTATGGTGAACAGCGAATCCTCAAGGAGGGGATCGTTCCGCGCGAGTTGCTCTTCTCGGCACCGTGTTATCTGCCGCAGTGCGTCGGCCTGAAACCTCCCGGTGGAGTCTGGTGCCACATCGTCGGGACCGACCTCGTTCGTGATGCGGACGGCGAGTTCTATGTCCTCGAAGACAATCTCCGCTGTCCGTCGGGAGTCTCATACGTCATTGAGAACCGCGAGGTGATGAAGCGGACGTTTCCGCAGATCTTCGGCGGCTTGAGGATTCAACCGGTCGAGGACTATCCAGAGCGGTTGCTCGAAACATTGCAGCATGTCGCGCCGAGCAATGGCCACGCTCCGAAAGCGGTCGTGCTGACGCCGGGCATCTACAACTCGGCCTATTTCGAGCACAGCTTCCTCGCCCAGCAGATGGGCATTGAACTGGTCGAGGGTTCCGATCTGGTGGTCTCCGACGGCTACGTCTGCATGCGAACAACCAAGGGCTTGCAGCGGGTGGACGTGATCTATCGCCGCATCGACGATACGTTTCTCGACCCGACGACGTTTCGGGCGGACTCGACCCTGGGCGTACCGGGATTGATGGAGGTTTATCGCAAGGGACGAGTCACACTGGCCAACGCGCCGGGAACGGGCGTCGCCGACGACAAGGCGGTCTATGCTTACGTCCCCAAGATCATCAAGTTCTATCTGGGTGAAGAGCCGATTCTAAACAACGTCCCGACCCGCATTTGCAGCGAGCCCGACGAGCTCCAGTACGTGTTGGAGCACCTGCACGAACTGGTCGTCAAACCGACGAACGAGTCGGGTGGTTACGGCATCCTGATCGGCCCGCGGGCCTCCGCCACGGAACTGCGCGAGTACGCCGATCAGATCCGCGCGAACCCGCGCAACTACATCGCCCAGCCGGTGCTGTCGCTGTCGCGCGTGCCGACAATCGTGGACGATCATCTCGAAGGACGACATGTCGACCTGCGGCCTTACATCCTGTACGGCAAAGACATCTTCGTGCTGCCGGGCGGACTGACGCGGGTCGCGCTGCGCAAAGGTTCGTTGATTGTGAACTCGTCGCAGGGTGGCGGGAGCAAAGATACGTGGGTGCTCGCCGAGCCGGCCCACGAAGAATCTGTCCGGCGTCCGAACTTTTGCGACTCAACCGCCAGCGACCCGGTGATCGCGTGACTCAAACCAACCCGAAGCGCGAGTTGTGGAGGAACTGTGTGACGTGAGTTGTGAAGTGAGTTGTGACGTTGCGCAGTACTCGTTCTTCTCCCCGAAGGGGTCACGGAAACCAGCCTGGGGCAAGCGACCAGCACCGCCCCAGGAAAACAAGCGTCAGTGTGTCGTGCCCTGAATGGGCACCGGAAATGTTGACCGGTTCCTTCGCACTTTCAGTGCGATTTGATCGCACGGTCTCGACGACCCAGGGCGGCGCTCCGAAGCGTCGCTGGCCCTGGGCTGGTTTCCATGTCCCCTTCAGGGAAAGTACAAAGTGCATCTTCAAAAAGCGTGAACGATGGCGGACGCTGCACACGACTCTCGATTCATCGTCCTCTGGAACGCCCGCTCACGCTGCGGGTTGGTGATTGAACGTCCTGCAAAGTGCTTGAAATGCTGAGCCGCGTTGCCGATTCCATGTTCTGGTTGAGCCGCTACATCGAGCGGGCCGAGAACATCGCGCGCTTTCTGGACGTCAATTTGAATCTGACGCTCGATCTGGGCGACAGCATCGAACAACAATGGTCGCCGCTCGTGGCCACGACCGGCGATCACGAAGCCTTCTACGAGCGGTACGGTCTGGCGACGCGTGAGAATGTCTGGCGGTTTCTGACGTTTGACCACGACAGTTCCAATTCGGTCGCGTCGTGCCTGTATGCGGCGCGCGAGAACGCCCGCACCATTCGCGGCAACCTGCCCTCCGAAGTCTGGGAGGAACTCAACAAGTTCTATTTGTTTGTGCGCGGGGCCGCCGTGGCCGAGACGGCCGAGCGGGCCGGCGAATTTCTGTCCGAGGTGAAGCGCTTCAGCCAGTTGTTGGTCGGGGTCATGGATTCGATGATGTCCCGCGACGAGGCCTGGCATTTCGCGCGGATGGGCCGCAGCATCGAGCGGGCGGACAAGACGTCGCGGATTGTCGACGTGAAGTACTTCATCCTGTTGCCGACGTCGAGCGAAGTCGGCACGCCGCTGGATGTGATTCAGTGGTCGGCGCTGTTGAAGTCGACGAGTGCCCTCGAAATGTACCGGCGCGTCCGCGGCCGCATCACGCCCGAGAACGTCGTCGGCTTCCTGATGCTCGACCACGACTTCCCGCGCTCGGTCAAGTATTGCCTGCATCGTGTCGAGGAGTCGTTGCGGGCGATCACCGGTTCACCGGCGGGCACGTATCGTTCGCTGGCCGAACGGCGCATCGGCCGGCTGCGCGCGGAGTTCGAATTCGCTCAACCCGCCGACATCATCCAGATCGGACTGCATGAGTTCATCGATTCGTTGCAGTCCAAGCTCAACGATCTCGATGCCGCCATCTTTGATGCGTTCTTCGCGGTGAGGCCACTCGCGGTGGAACCGATGCCGTTGTCACAGAGTCAGACGCAGACCGGATCATCGACGGAATGAT
>JANMLE010000502.1:0-8495 GCA_031372385.1 Planctomycetota bacterium
CCCCCTAATACAACCATAATTATTTGTCATTTTTTTAAATTTGCCCGTGTTTGGGTGGGGGTGTTGGGGTCTGTTTTTTAAACAAAGGGGGGGTGAGGGGCTTGTTGCCGCTCACCCCACTTGCATTTGTACCCTCCTCAATTCATCGAGCAGCGAGCTGGCCAGCATGCGATACGAAGGATGGGAAGCATTCGGACGCCGGCCGGAAACTCCGAACCTGTGCGTCGACTTGGACCGGTTTGAATCCAATCTGTTGACTATGGCCCGCGCCGTTGCCGCGCATCACAAGCGCTGGCGACCGCATTCGAAGTGCCACAAGAGCCCGGAAATCGCCTGTCGGCAGGTCCAGGCCGGTGCGGTCGGAGTCACCTGTGCCAAGGTCTCGGAAGCTGAAGTTTTTGCCGAAGCCGGCATTCGAGACATCCTGATCGCCCACATGCCCGTCGGGGCCACGCGAGTGGAGCGGATCACAGACCTTTGCAAGTCCGCCGAAGTCATCGTCACCTGCGATCACTATGCCCAGGCGGAACCGCTGGCAACCGTCTGCGCGCAAAAGGGTGTTCATTGCCGAGTTCTCGTCGACATCAACATTGGCATGAATCGAACCGGCGTCACTCCGGGGCGGGACGCCGTCGAACTGGCGCAGGCCATCAATCGGATTCCAGGACTGAAGCTCGCCGGGATCATGGGCTACGAGGGGCACGCCATGCCCCTCATGGATGCCGAGGCCAAACGGAAAATGGTTCGGGAATCACTGGCGCTGCTGAACCAGAGCCGCGAACAATTCCTGCAAGCGGGCCTCTGCTGCGACATCGTGAGCGCCGGGGGAACCGGTTCGTTGAGCTATGCCGCAGAATGTGAGGGGATCACGGAGCTTCAGTCGGGCGGCGGCATCTTTGGTGACCCGTTCTACACGCGAATGCCCGGAGTCTCTGGTTACCAATCGGCCCTGACCGTCCTCGCCACTGTCGTCTCGCGTCCGGCCCTGGACCGGGCGGTGCTCGATGCCGGTCGCAAGGCGATCACCGCCGAAATGCATCCCCCGCTCGTGAAGGGCTATCCGGATGCGCGAGTGGTCATGCACAGCGCGGAGCACATTGTGCTCGAACTCGGCTCGGAATCTCGAAATCTGAAGATCGGTGATTTGGTCGAACTGATCGTCGGTTACGCCGACTTCACCACCCCACTGCACGACGAGTTCCTCTGCTTCCGCGAAGATCGCCTGGAAGCCATTTGGCCGATCACAGCCCGAGGAAAGCTGCAATGACGGGTACGGCCAATCCGGAAGGATCGAGACCGCGATTCCCTGACGTGTCGCGACTCGGATTCGGATCCTTCAAGATCGGACGGAACGAGGGGACCAAATACCCTGCGGCCTACGCGCTTCCCACTGACTTGGCGGTTGCCGAACTTCTGAACGGCGTCTTGGACCTGGGCTGCAATCTGATCGACACCGCTCCGGCCTATGGGCTGAGTGAAGAGCGGATCGGACGGGCCATCGGTCATCGCCGCCAGGAGTACCTGCTGTCGACCAAAGTGGGCGAATCGTTTGCAGCGGGCCAGTCGATCTACGACTACTCCGAGTCGTCCGTCCGGGCCAGCATTCACCGCAGTCTGCAACGTCTGGGCACGGACCATCTGGACATGGTGTACATTCACTCACAGGGGGACGACCGACGAATTCTGACCGAGACCGATGTGGTTCCCGTCCTGCGGGATCTTCGCTCGCAAGGAATCGTCCGGGCTGTCGGGCTGTCGGGCAAAACCGTTGACGGAGCGCGGCTCGCGATGGAATGGGCCGATGTGCTGATGGTCGAATACAATTTGCGCGACCAGACGCACCACGACATCATCACACAGGCGGCTGAACAGGGAATTGCAGTCTTCGTCAAGAAGGGACTCGGTTCCGGCAACTTCCCCGCCGCCGAGTCAATCCGCTTCGTGCTCGGTCATCCAGGGGTTTCGAGCCTGATCGTCGGCGGGCTGAGCCTCAGCCACTTTCAAGACAACTGGCGCGTCGCGGTGGACTTGGCAGCGGGGTGAGGTTAACTTCGTCCGCTTCCCTCCCGACGGAACCGTTTGTTTGCCGCAGGATCGCTGTTGATGTCCTCAAATTCCGAGCTTGTTGATCAGCTTCGCTGGAAGAAATTCTCCGTCCTGGACGACGGCTTTGTCTGCCTGGTCGACGTCATGGGGGATGATTCCTCAGTCGTGCAGGCAGCGCGGGTCAGCTACGGTGAGGGCACCAAGAAGGTCTCGGACGACCGCACGCTGATTCGGTATCTGCTGCGCCATCGCCATACGACTCCGTTCGAAATGGCCGAGATCAAGTTGCTGGTTCGCGTCCCGATGGACTGCTGGCGGCAGTGGATTCGTCACCGGATGGCCAACGTCAACGAGTACAGCACGCGGTACTCGGTCGCGATCGATTCCGCGCAGTCGACGCCGCCAATCGCGTGGCGTACACAGGCCGAGCAAAACCGACAGGGGAGCGGCCTGCCTCTGCCCCTCGAAATCGGCGAGCAGATGAGCGCCGATGAACGGCATCTTCACGACGAATCACGCCGCATTTACGACGCACGGTTGGCGGCCGGTGTCGCGCGTGAGCAGGCTCGCAAGGATCTGCCGCTGGCCACGTACACCGAAGCCTATTGGAAGATCGACATCCACAACCTGCTGCACTTCCTCGCCCTGCGCATGGACCCGCATGCTCAGGAGGAGATTCGGCTGTATGCCACGACGATCGGCCGCGAAATCGTCCGTCCCCTGTTCCCGGTCATCTGGGAAGCCTTCGAAGACTACCGGATGGGAGGGGCATCGCTGAGCCGTCTCGAACAGGGCGTCATTCGCCGACTGATGGCTCGTGCTGCAGAAGCCGGCACTGCTCCGCCCTATGACGTCGAAGATTTTCTGGCAGTCCAAGACGAAACGTGGCGCGACTTGAACCGTTGCCGCGAACGCGATGAATGCCGCGAGAAACTGACCGACCTGGGACTGCTGAAGCAAGATTCAAAGGCGATGGCCTGATTCCGCGGTGATGAACCGTGGAGTTCGGTGGCGTTTCCTATCCACGCTTTCATCGCCAATCCACGTTGCCAACGCACGAACAGGGACGTCACATCGTCGGCCAACTCACGGCACATCGTCAGCCGGCAACCGGACCACTCTTGAGGCTCGTCTGCAACGATGTGGCGGCCAGCGCCATGTCGCTGGCGGTGGCGTAGCGCTCCTCGGGGCTCTTTGCCATCGCCCGCATCACAATCTGAGCGCAACCCTCGGGAATCTCGGGAACCAGCTCGCGCGGATCTGGAACCGGGCGATGGCAGTGAGCGTACATCAAGTGCATCAGAGACTTCGACTCGGCGTACGGAGCCGTTCCCGTCAACATGTGGTAGTACGTGGCTCCCGCGGAATAAAGATCTGTGCGCCCGTCGACTTTCGCTCCGCTGAACTGTTCGGGACTCATGTAAAGGGGAGTCCCAATCAGGCTCCCCGGATTGGTCAGGCTGAGGGTCGCGACGGACATCGCATCCGAGACCTTCGCCAGACCGAAGTCCGTGATCTTCACATGGTCGCTGGTCGTCCTCAGCAGGTTTTCCGGCTTGATGTCACGGTGAACCAATCCCACCTCATGCGCCGCCGACAGCCCAAGGCAGATCTCCGATAGGTAACGAGTTGCCACTTCTGGGGTCAGACGCCGTCCATTGAGCATCAGGCTCGCGATGGATCCGCCGGCGACATATTCCATTGCCAGAAAGTACGTGCCGTCGACCTGACCGATCTCGTAAAGAGCGGTGGCATTCGGATGGACCAGCTTTCCGACCGCGCGGGCCTCCGACATGAACCGCTGCAACGCCGTCGTGTCGGCCGACAAACTCGGCGGCAACACTTTCAACGCCACATCGCGTTCGACCATGGGATCAAACCCCCGGTAGACAACCCCCATTGTTCCCTGGCCGAGAAGTTCCTTGATCACGTACTTGCCAATCAAAGTCCCGACCTCGTGTCGCGCCGCGTCAGCGGGAACGGGAGCCCCATATCCCTCGATGATGGTTCTTGCCATGCGGCTATCGTTGGAACTGGTGTCCTGACTCGTCGGCGGCCGAACACCCGAGCCGATCCCTTTGAGTGTTGGCGCAGGTGATGTCGGACCGATGACGATTGGTGCCTCATCGTCGTCCATGTCACCGGGCGATTTTGGGGGTGATTCGACTCTCTGCGGTACTTCAACTCTTCTCGCAGGCTCGACCCTGTTGGCGGGTTCAACCTTGTTGGAAGGCACGATCCTGCTGGCAGGTTCGACTCGCTTGGCCTGCTCGACCGTTCGGGATGGTTCACCCCGATTGGTGGGCTCGACACGCTGGGCCGGTTCGACTCTTGGCGGCCGGACAATACCGCGTTGCCGAGTCTCTTCTCCCGCTCCCAAACCCGTCTTTTCCCGCAGGCTGACCGCAGTTGGCGCCTTCTCCACAACCGTTTCAAATTTGGAATTGGCGGTGTACTTGATCTTGAACGTGTGCGTGCCGAATGCGATCGAGTCGCCGGGCATCACGATTTTCTCTTCGACGCGGACTCCATTGACCTTCACACCGTTCCGGCTTTGCAAATCCCGCACTCGCCAATAGCCGCTGATGAACGCCAACTCACAATGCCGGGACGAAACGTTGGCAAAGTCCAACTGAATGTCGCAACTGGGTCGCCGCCCGATGATCAGCACGGGCTTGTGAAGGGAGATGGGATTCCCACCTCCGGCAGGGATCAACGTTCCAGACATTTGCGCCCGTTTCTGCAGACCCATTCACACTGATTGAACGGGGAATGATTGATGCGATCCACCGCGTGAAAGCCGCGTGGGATTGTATCCTAAGCCCCAAGCAAAGGTCGGTCAAACTTCAACCGCAACTGGCGTCGGCTGACGGCGGGAACCTGAATTGCTGACGATGACCCCGTGAAACTCGGATGAGATGACCCCGTGTAACTCGGATGATCCGGTGTGATCCTTGAGACGTTGGGGCGGTCGCGGATAGAATCCTCCCCACATCTCCGACCCCCTCCCCCGTCCACAGAAAGTCAGCATCATGGGACTGTTCGACAAGCTGCGCGGCGAACTGATCGACATCATCGAGTGGATCGATGACACCCGGAACACGCTGGTCTGGCGGTTTCCCCGTTATCAGAACGAAATCAAGCAGGGAGCCCAACTGATCGTGCGCCCCGGCCAACTGGCCGTGTTCGTTCTGAACGGCAAGATCGGCGACGTGTTTGAGCCGGGAACCCATACGCTCAACACGGCGAACCTGCCCATCCTCAGCACTTTGGCCGGCTGGAAGTACGGCTTCAACAGCCCGTTCAAATCCGAGGTGTACTTTGTCAGCACGCGGCAGATCACCGACCTGAAATGGGGCACGCCCAATCCGATCATGCTCCGCGATCCCGAGTTCGGTCCCATCCGGTTGCGCGCGTTCGGGACATACGCGCTCAAGGCGGTCGAGCCCAAGGCGCTGCTGACGGAACTCGTCGGCACCGACGGCGTGGTCGAAGCGGATGAAATCACCGAACTGTTGCGTTCGATCATCAACACGGCCTTCGCCGACATGCTCGCCGAGAAGCAGGTCGCGGCACTCGACCTGGCCGCTCATTACCGCGAATTCAGCGAAGAACTGCGGAAGTACGTTCAGGAACGGGTCGACGACGAGTACGGCCTGGAAATCCCCCAGTTGTTCATCGTCAACATCTCGCTCCCCGAAGCGGTCGAGAAAGCCTTGGACACACGGACCAGCATGGGTGTCATCGGCGACATGAACAAATTCCAGCAATACTCGTTTGGCGAAGCGATGCGCGAATCGGCCACCCACGGCGGGGGTGGCGGCGAAGGACTGGGCCTTGGCATGGGCGTGGCGATGGCCGGGCGGATGATGTCGACCCCCGGTGTGGGATTCGGAGCCCCGGCGATGGGCGGTCCTCCCGCGCCGCCACCTCCACCGGCGTGGCACGTCGCCGTCAACGGTCAGACGCAGGGACCGTACTCACCGGACCAGATTCAACAAGGCATCCAAGCGGGCCGCATCACCGGCAAGTCGCTCCTGTGGGCACCACAACTCAGCGGCTGGCAGGCCGCCGAGCAAATCCCCGATTGGTCGCCACTCTTCCAACGAGCTGTCCCGCCGCCACCACCGCCCCAACCGTGAGGCTGAACAGAAGAACTTGGACTGCAAGGAAGCAACATTGCGCGAAGCCGCCGTTTCCGTGGCATCGCAGAAGCGGCTTCAGCCCCGTCACCCAGTCGCTGTCCAACAATCGTTCTTCTTGAAGAGAGCCAAGTCATGACACGTCAAAGCCTGCTCGCTGCCGCATTCTGCCTGCTTGCCTGCCTCCCCGCCTTGTCCTCGGACGGGACGACAAGCAAGGATGACAACGTCGTCGGGGCACGCTGGGAATATACCGCCGAAAAGGACGGCGAGAAGCTGACCGGCAAGTTTCGGGCCTACAAGCAAGAACTGCTCATTTACGAGAAGAAGGTCGGCAAGATCCATCCCAAAGACGAGGATGAAACAAGACTGATCTTCACTGACCTCCCCGAAGAGAAGCTCAACGGCGAAGCCATCATCCGCAAGATATCGAACGGCAAGAAAGCCACCTGGGTTGGGACGCTCAAGACCAAGAGCGGCGACAGTTGGAACTTCACAGCAGTCCTTCTCGCCAAGTGAATCAGATCGGCTCGGTTGACTGAATGGCCGAGAATCCTCACCGACCCCGTCCACTGCCGCCGGCGGGATGACAGAGCACAACGAGCAGCCCCGGCTATGGCCCGCGACTCACAACGGCCCGGCGGCCTGTGAGGGCAGCGCGGTGAGATATTCCGCATAAACGGTGTTGTACAGTGAGCCCACACGCCGCTGTTGCAGCAACTCACAGGCTTCGGCACCGCTCAGTCCGAGATACGTCAGCGCCACTCCGGCGATCAGGGGCGACCGGTTCAGTCCCATCGCACAGTGGATGAGCACCGCTCGTTGCTGCCGCATCATCTCGGCGGCGAGTCTGCCCAGAGCGTGAAGCTTGACCAAGTCCGGCAGTGCGGAGTCATCGAAGGGGAAGTAGACGTACATCAACTGATTCGGAATGGTCGGCACCCCGCAATCCAGGTGTCCGTCGAGGTCAATCACGAGCCGGATCTTTCGCTCCGCCAGCGGTCGCCAATCCACGATCTCGGGCGAGACGAACAGCAGTCCCGCATCGTCCACCTGGAACAACTCCATCAGCTCGCCTTCGTTCACTTCGATCGGTTCCATCATCAACTTCCATTCTTTCGGTTTGATGGTGCTCGCACGGCTTGGGCCGCAGCTTCTTGTTGACTCTCATGCATCTTATGGGACGTATTGAACCAATGCGACAAATGGGACTCGCGAGCCACGAGCGGGTCGTCTGTCCTCTGAGTCGCATCCATTCCACCAGTCGCGCAGATGAAAACAAACCTTCAGTTGCGATCCCGCGTTGTCACTTTGGCCATCGTCAGCACACCTGCACGATTGCCCGCGACCGATCCGGATGTTCGTCGCATCCGAACACATAGCAGACACCGGAATCGCCGAGGAGATCTCCGCCGTTGAGATCGCCGAACTGGAACAGGAACCGCATCGGTTGGCCGCACTGTTCGCAGTTCACCGCTGCCAACTCCTCGGTCAGCCAGACGGTCTTGCCGCCGAGTTGGACAATGTCCGACAGTTCAAAACCGTAGTCCCGGAATTGGTTCGGCACCAGCAACATGGCGAGCAGCTCGCGCGGGCGACTCGTGTGCCCCATCAGGTCAGCCTGCAACTCTGGAACGGAATTGAGCAGGACGATGGGATCGTAGTCCATGAGACCGCCGCGCACGCTCGCCGTCGGATTGCCGTCCGCATCGTCCGCCGGTTGTCTCGGGATGCGAACCGCCCGCAGCTTCCATTCATGTTGCGACTCGGGACCGCCCGTCAGTGTGATGGCTCGCGATGTCGTCGGCGTCGCGTAACAACGAACCGTCGGCTCAAACCTGTGGAACACGACCACCAATCGTTCCGGCCATGGCGGAGGGAACGATTCGTCCAATCGAACTTGGATCAGGAAGTTGGCGGGCTCGGTCTTGTCCGCTGCCACCGCGACCGGCCACACGTCATCGGCTTCGGCATAGGGGACTCCACCGAAGCGCGAGCTGACCAGGCTCTCGTCACTTGAGGACGGATTGGAATCCGGTTCCGTGGCCGGCATGTCCGTGGCCACCAAGACAGTACAGGCGCGATTGGCGCGTCCCGCCTCGTCAATGCGGTTCAGAATCCGGTCGCGCGTTTCCACCGTCAGGTTCCGGTACGCACGAAAGGCCCGGTGCCGCCGCAACGCGTCCCGTGTTCTCAGCCACGCGAAAATCATCGCGGGCACGAACACCGCCGCGTAAATCACCGAGCAGATTTCCCCCTTCACGGTGTTTTGCCTTCCAAGATTTCGGCCAATTCAATCGCGCGATG
>JANMLE010000529.1:0-2942 GCA_031372385.1 Planctomycetota bacterium
CCCACGGTTGCCGGTGACACGGTGCTCGTCGGCTGCAGCAGCATCCGCCTGGATCCCAAGGATGTTTCCCAGGCTCAGGGTGAAGTCGTGGCGGTGGCGCTGGCAGACGGTGCCGTGAAGTGGCGGAAGGAACTTCCCGCCGGTGTCGTCTCGGCCGTGGCCGTCAGGGATGGTATCGCGGTCTTCACGGCCACCGATGGCTGCGTGCGGGCCTGGGATGTCGCCACCGGACAGGAACGTTGGAAGACTGACGGCGCGGCACCGTACTTTGCCAGTCCGGCAGTCACGGCGGACACGGTCTACGTGGCCGACCTGAAGGGTCAGGTGCAGGCGCTGACTCTGAAGGATGGCAAGCGCATCTGGGCGCTGGATCTGGCCACGGACCCCGCCGTGCAAGCCCCTGGAATGGTGTACGGCGGACCCGTCATCTCCGCGGGACGGTTGTATGTGGCGACCTCCAACCTGGAGTCGGCCACGAAGTCTGCCACGGTTGTCGTTTGTGTCGGAGACAAGTGAGAATTCACGGCGTCGGATTACCCGCGACTGGAAAATGGAAGACTCTCATGAAGATGGAATTCGCAAACGTTCGAACCGTGCTGACCGTGGCTGTGGCCGCGGTCATGACGGCGTCACAGTTCGGTTCAATCGTGGCCCAGGACAAACCGGCCGAAGCGATCCAGGTCGACAAGGAAAAGAAGACGGTGACGATCGCCTGCAAGATCGCACCGCGCAAACTGCCGAACTTGAGCGAGATTTATCCGATCGAAGTCATCGCCTCGCTGCCCGCGCCAAAGGGTCAGAAGGCCCACGAAACGGTCGTCACGTTTGATGCCAAGCCGAGCGACATCCACAAGGCGCTCGAAAGCCTGGGACTGAAGCCCGGCAAGCCGGCCAAGGGTGAGGGGGCCGTGGCAACGGGACCGGAAGTGAAGATCTTCCTCGACCTGCCTGGTGCCGGCGGCCTCAGCAAACGCCTGCCCATTGAAAAGGCCCTGATGGACCGCAAGACGGCGAAGACGATGCCGCCGTTGAAGTGGATCTTCACGGGTTCCATCACGAAACAGCCCGACCCGAACAAGCCCGAGACGGTCTACGGAGCGGATACCACCGGAACGCTGATCGCGGTCTTTCCCGTGACCGACGAAACCGTGTTCCAGACCAGTCTCACCATGAAAGACGAACCGCTGATCAAGCTGGAGACCAATGCCAAGGCCCTGCCGGAAATCGGCACCGCCGTGCAGTTGGTCATCCAGGTTCCCTGACTCAGAGGCTATCCGAGAAGGGGTCGGGAGTCTTTTTCATGCCGCACGACGTCGCCCAACAGCGCTTGAATCGAGACTGTGCGGCATGAAAAAGACTCCCGACCCCTTCGCAGTGCCGGCTATTCGGACAGCCTCTCAGTCCGTGGCCGAAGTCGCGAGACTTCGAAAACTGATGATGCCGCATTCCAATTCCATGTGACGTCCGAGACCCATCATGATTCACCGAATTCCCGCGTTTGCCTGCTGCGCGATTGTTGTCGCGATGTCGCTCGATGCCTCAACGGCCTCCGCCCAGTTTCTTGCAGATCGATTGGTTCCGCCGCAGCAGGTTCCGCTGCCGCCGGTCCCGATGATTGGACAACCTGCGGAACCGCGCGTGTTCGGTGCCGAAAAACCGCGTGCGCACCAGTGGGCTCTTCCGTTCGGTCTGTTCCCCGGAACTCCCACGGCGCTGGCCACCGAGCAGCGTCCCGCCAATTGGAAGCGACCGGCTCTCGATGTCCCCGGCCTGGCGAGTGAATCCGATCCCTCGCGGCCGCAGTTCCCGGTTCAACCGGTTTCGCCGCGAGCCTATGCATCAGCCCCGAATCCCTCGCAGCCGCCGACACTGGCCCGGTTCCCCCTGCCGCCCGAGTCGCTTGTCGCGCAGGGCGAGGATCCCGGCATTGGTGCCGCGTTTTCGGTGCTGACGGTCGCGGTCCCGCTCGCGACACCCAACCCGGTTCCGTTGCTCCGGCTGTCGGTCCCCGATCCGTTCGAACATCTTCGAACGATCCGCTTGGCGACCGCACCGGCCGACGGCGATGCCCCGGCAACCGCTCAGGATCGACCGCCGCTGGCAAAGCTGCCGATGGTTGAAGCGCCAAAGTGAGGTTGAACTGCAATACTCCGCGCGGCGAACGGTGAGGCGGTTGAGTCGTTTAACCCTGAGCCATCGGCGAAGGCGGAGCGGGCGGACGCGTCCGTCTCCGCTGGTCCTGTCGGCACATGCATTGGGGCGCTGGCACCCGACACCTTCGCCGTTGGCTCAGGGTTAAACGACTCGGTCTGGGCCGCGTGCGGCGCAACGAGGTTGAACCACTTATGTGACTAAGGGCCGAATCACCCGTACAGCTTGTTGGCTTCGGCGTGATTGATCTTGCGGGCCTTGATCCGGCCGCCCGACAGCTTTTCTCCATCGGGATCGATGTAGATGCGACCGGTCGGTCCCGCCTTCACGCTCATCACGTGGATGTTGAAGATGAACGACTCGTCTTTCGTCGCCTGGAACCAGTGGACGTTGTCTTTCAGGTCGGTCACCGTTGAATACGATCCCGGCCCGAAGGTGCCGTCGATCGTCGGCTTGATGACCATGTGCGTCTTGTCGTCCTCCAGGCGGTCGTAGTGACGCCCGTGGAAGTCTCCCTTGAGGATCACAAACGCCGTCGCCATGTTGTCATGCCCGTGGGGAATGACGGACCGGTCCTTGTTCAACGCGAAGACCTGGTTTCCGAAGACGAGGTTGGTCGGCAGGCCCTCGACCTTCGGCAGCGACGGACGCAGGCTCAACTCGCCCCGCTCCTGAAACTTGATCCCCTTGGTCAGCTTGTCGAAGTCGATGAACTTGAGCAGCTCCGGCAGATCGACCTTCGCCAGCAGTTGCTCGACCTGCGCCTGCCACTGCAGCGGTTCGAGTTTCTT
>JANMLE010000543.1:0-17813 GCA_031372385.1 Planctomycetota bacterium
CGACGGGACTACAGTAGTCCCGTCGCTCCGCCGACGGGACGCGCGGACAAGATGGGCACTCCTCTGTGACCTGATTTGAACCAAGCCCATTTTCCGTTTTCAACACGAATGGCGGAGCCTCTACAAACGAAGCAGGCCCGCCGGGGCGAATCCCCCGCGGGCCTGTTGTGATCAGTGAACAACTCTTGGAATCGGATTCCAAAGTGCGGCTACCGCGCCGCCGTCTTCGCGGCCTTCAGCAGCGCCGAATAATCGAAGGCGACGTGCAGCACCTCGTTGTCGTATTCGTTCTTGGCGAAGAGGGGCTTGTCCGGTTTGGTTTCGCTCTCCTCCTCTTCCTTTTCGACGTCGCGGGCCGCCTTGTCCTCTTCGCGTTCCCGCTTCAGGGTTTCCTCGTTCAGGGACACGGTCTTCCGGCTCTTTCTCGACAGGTATCGTTCGATATCTTTGGCACGCTGTTGAAACTTGGGATCGATCGCGATGCGCTTCTGGCTCGCCTCTTTCAAGGACGCGACGATCTGCGGGTTTGCCTGGTCGTACTCTGTGTGGCGGGCGGGCGGGATGTGGTCGAACGCCAGGGCGTTTTCCAGGAAGGACTCGCCCAGATCCATATGGTCAATCAGCGACGGCAGCACGACATCGGACTCCACGCCGCGGTTCTGGGTGCTGTCGCCGTTCACGCGGTAGAACTGATTGATCGTCAACTTGAGGGCACCACGGTCTTTCGCGCCGGGCAGGACGCGAAACATTTGGGAACTGACCGGCATGACATTCTGAACGGTCCCCTTGCCGTGCGTGGTCGTGTCGCCCACGACGATTCCGCGACCATAGTCCTTGACGGCGGCGGCGAAAATTTCGGATGCGGAAGCCGACAGGCGGTTGCACAGGACGACCAGCGGTCCCGAGAACTCCACGCCCTGATCTTCGTCGTCATGACTCTTGATTCTCCCGTTCTGCTCTTTGACCTGCACGACGGGTCCGCGATCGATGAACAATCCCGAGACCTCGATCGCCTCGCTCAATGCGCCCCCGCCATTCATGCGGAGATCAACGACGACCGCGTCCACTCCTCCCTGATTACGAAAGTTTTTCAAGACCTTCGAGACGTCGCGCGCGGTGCTCTTGAAATCGTCTTTGCCCTCCTGGGCTCCACTGAAGTCACGGTAAAACGAGGGGATGTTGATCACGCCGATCCGCCCTTTCAGGTCGGGAATCCGGTCCCCCACCTGGATGATCTCACCTTTGACTTCCGAAGCCGTCAGAGCAATTTCCTGGCGGGTCAGTGTGTATTCGTCGGTTTCACCCGATGCCTTGACGACGCGCAGGCGGACCTTGGTGCCGCGTTCACCACGGATCAACCGCACCACCCGGTTCAACTTCATTTCCACGACGTCATGCCATTCACCGTCGGACTTGTCGACCGCCACGATCTTGTCGCCAACCTTCAGCCGGCCATCCTTTTCCGCGGCACCGCCGACAACGATCTGGGCGACGACCGTCATTCCATCTTCCGAACGCAGGGCCGCACCGATGCCGTCCAGGCTGAGTCGCATTTGAATCTGAAAGTCTTCCACGGTCTGCGGAGACATGTAGCTGGAATGCGGATCAAAGCAGTGTGCCAGGGATGACAGGAACATCTCCAGCACTTCGTTGTCCTCGGTGTTGTGCCAGTACTTCTTCAGCGTGTCGTATCGCTTATGGAGGCGCTTGCGACCGTCATCCACGGCGGTCTTTTCGAACTGCAATGTCAGCAGGTCGTACTTAATTCGCTTCCGCCAGCGCTCGTTCGCTTCCTTCACGTCGGCTGCCCAAGGAAGGTCATCACCGTCCACGGACATGCTTTCATCAATGGAAAAATCGTGGGGGACGTCGATGAACTTTTTAGCCACGGCCAGTCGCTCATCCAGTCGCTTCAAATACAACGCGAAGACTTCATGGGCGAAATCGACTTTGCCCACTTTGAGCAGTTCATCGAGATGATCCCGGTAACGCGCCAAGTCGTCGACATCCGATTTCAGGAAGTACAGCTTTTGAGGGTCCAGTTCTTTCACGAACCGATTGACCAGCATGGCAGAGATGCGATCATCCAGCGGCTTTTGGCTGATGTGATACTTGCTGATCATGTTCGCCACGAGCTTTGCCGTTTCCTGTTCCGCCGGGGCATTCGACGAAAACTGCTGCGCAAAGATTGTGGTTGCAATCAGAACCGTCAAACCGATGGCCAAGGTTCCAATGGCCCGTGGCAGGCGAGAATTCTTCATGACGGGAGTCCATTTCAGGGGAGTTGTTCCGGCGTCAGTGCCGTTCCGTGGCGGGCGCGATCGTAGCCGAACCCCCATAAACTGACAAGAGGGCCAATTGCGACCGGCAACTCTTCGGCCATTGCATCTCGCGAGCATTTGAACTTTGCCGACGCCACTTGAACTTTGCCCGCCGAACTCCGCCCCGGACACTGGTGCCATCGGTGAACCACCTTGAAACAGCACCGTGGATCGATCGAATCAAGGGCAGGCCCACTGGTAGCGTCACGGAACAATCAACCTTAGGCAACGGCGGGAAATTGGTGAACCAGACCTAGTGCCACGACTCGATAACACGACATTTCATTCGCCGCGGCGCATTGTTTTAACGCGGGAGCGAAGCTGCGGCGAATGGGGTGCGATCAAACTGTCCACCCGGTGGATGCATCAAAAACAGCCGCACAGCGGGGATCGCGAGTTTGAAGTGAGTAGCCCACGACCTTCGACTATCAAGGGGCCACCAGTTTTCATCTGCGGTTTTCCCGGAAAAACAAACCAAATGCGTGATCGGACAATTGAAATGCTTTCGCAGCCTAGATACGCTCGCAATCATGATGTGGGCCACAACTAACTGAGTTCAAAAGGGGTATTAAGATGTCTCGAGCGCCGGCGGGTTTCAGTGTTGCTGACTTGGAACGAATTCTGGATGAGCGAAAGGGCCAACTGCAGGATCTGGCCAAACGAAGAGACCAGGCCCAGAAGGAACTGGACAAACTGGACGCCGAGATTCAGGGGTTGGTCGGCGTGGGTGGCAGCGTCGGCAAGATTCGTCGCCGTCGTCGTCGCGTGAAGAACGCGCAGTCGCTGCGGGCCGTCGTGCTGGAAATCATGGGCAAGAACAAAAAGGGCTTCGCCCTGGCGGATTTGGCCGTCAAGGTGAACGAATCAGGCTACAAGAGCAGCAGCCGCAACTTCCGCAATGTCCTGTATCAATGCCTGTATAACACCGAGGGAATCGTCCACGACGACGCAACGGGATGTTATCGCTTGGAGCGGTAGGCGATGAAGTCCGTTCC
Source organism: Planctomycetota bacterium (assembly GCA_031372385.1). GTDB lineage: Bacteria > Planctomycetota > Planctomycetia > Planctomycetales > Planctomycetaceae > Schlesneria. Next base: position 3,317 of record JANMLE010000543.1, read on the forward strand.
ATCGTGTTGCGAATAATCGGGCTCATTGGCAGCCGCGGCGTGAAGCCGCGGCTGTTTTGTCTTGGCGAAATGATGTGGTCCATTCGTTCAACCCGGTCAGGCAGGCAGGCGATCGTTCCGCGGTGTTTTCCGGTGAATCATCACCCGATCACCGCCGCCTTCAAACGACAAACTCGTGGCGTTTGAAGTGCCGGATGCTGACGACGTCAATGATGAGTCGCGGTGAGAAGTGGCAGATTGCCTTCCGTGAGATCAGGAAGTGCTCCACCAGCGGCCTGTTCGGGTGAAAGTCGCGGTCTTCGAATGTCAGAGGCAGGGAATCTGATCTCCCCAACGGTTGATGACCAGTCCGCGATTTCTTTGGTGATGGCGTTGATGTCCATTCCCGGGCGCAGCCGCGAGGAATCTCGGGTGATCGAGTTCATTCGCGCGGAACTGCAATACGCGGGCGTTTCGCCGGACTGCATGGAACTGGACACGGCCAACCGCCGCATTCCGAAGGGTGGTGAGGTCGGGAATCTGATCGTCAGACTGCCCGGCACGCGGCGCGGACCGCGACGTCTGCTGATGGCGCATGTTGACACGGTTCCAATCTGCATTGGCAGCCAGCCCATTCGCGATGGCGATATCATCCGTTCGGCGGATTCCTCCACAGGTTTGGGGGGCGACAATCGCGCCGGCGTGGCGGTGGTGATGACCGCCGTGATCGAGTTGTTGCGGCAGCGGATCCCGCACCCGCCACTGACTCTGTTGTTTCCCGTCCAGGAAGAAATCGGGCTGTACGGGGCTAGGTTTGTTTCCACGCACAAGCTGGGTGCTCCGAAGTACTGCTTCAACTGGGACGGCGGCAATCCGCGGTTCGTCAACATCGGTGCCACGGGAGACTACGGGATCGAGATCGAGATCCGCGGGCTGGCCAGTCACGCGGGCGTTCATCCGGAACGGGGTGTCAGCGCCATTGCCATCGCCGCTTTGGCAATCGCCGAATTGACGGAGAACGGTTGGCACGGCCTGATCCAGAAAGGTCGCAACCGGGGAACCAGCAACGTTGGTGTGATTCAAGGCGGCGAAGCCACGAACGTGGTCACACCGCTGCTGACGCTGCGGGCTGAAGTGCGCAGCCATGATCCCGTCTTTCGACAGCGGATTGTTGACGCCTATCGCAAGGCCTTCGACAAGGCCGCGAAGTCGGTCAAGTCGTCTGAGGGTGTTGCGGGGCAGGTCGAATTCTCCGTGGAATTGAAGTACGAGTCCTTTCGTCTGGACGCTGCCGAACCCGTTGTCTCGCTCGCGAAGACGGCGGTTTCCACCGTGGGACTCACCCCGGAACTGTGCATCGGGAACGGGGGACTGGATGCGAACTGGATGACGGCGCATGGACTGCCCACGGTGACACTCGGTTGCGGCCAAAACGACATCCACACCATCCGTGAATGGCTGGACATCCCCAGCTTCCTGACGGGATGCCGCATTGGACTGCTGCTGGCTTCCGGCCAAGTGGGCTGAAAGAATGTGAATGTTTCGAGCCGCGACCGTGAGGGAGCGGTGATTTTCAACGACCTACAACCGCTTCCTCACGGGCGCGGCTCGATTCATTCACACGCTCTGAGCCCTTACGGACTGTCCCGCGACCACCGTCTCATGAGATTCTCCGCCGTGCGAAACAGGCGATCGTCACGGCGATCGACCGCTTCCCCTTTGCGCCGAGGCCCTCCAGCGGTAGCATGCTGCCGCATTGGAGACAACGTTCCCGCCGCGTGATGTTTCGCGGTGGTGATGAACGATGATGGCGCATGGACGCGGACGCTGGCATGACAATTCCGGGGCACACCCTCGAATCCGATTTCGTTTCGTTACGGGAGCGGGTCAACGCGCGGTTGGCGGAATTCGTCGCCCCTTCTGCATCCACATCGGTTGCGGATTGTCCGGACCGGTTGCGGGAAGCGATGGCGTACAGCCTTCTCGCCGGTGGCAAGCGACTGCGTCCGCTGCTGGTGTTACTGTCAGCCGAAGCGTGTGGAGGCGACGTTGAGCGAGCGATTCCCGCGGCCTGTGCCATCGAGATGGTGCATACCTACTCGCTGATTCATGACGATTTGCCGGCGATGGACGACGACGATTTCCGACGTGGCCGCCCCACAAACCACAAGGTGTTCGGCGAAGCGATGGCGATCCTGGCGGGAGACGCACTGCTGACGCTCGCCTTCGAGATCGTGGCCCGACACACCCAGCCGGCCGCCGCCGCCGCCGCGTGCTGTGCCGACCTGGCCGGTGCTGCGGGCTGGTGCGGCATGGTGGCGGGACAGGCGGCGGACATTGAGGCTGAGTCGAGAGTCGCGAGTCGCGAGTCGCGAGCCAGCAGCGAAGACGAATCTCCGGCAGCCACACCTTCCGGCTCTCCGCTCTCGGCTCTCGACTCTCCGCTCTCGTCCCTTAACTCTCGACTCTCCGCTCTCGCCCAACTCGAAGCGATTCACCGTCGTAAGACCGGCCGGTTGCTGACCAGCGCGGTGACGCTCGGAGCACGCGTGGCCCTGGCGACTCCCGAGTTGATCAATCGTCTGGAACACTTTGGAAAGTGTGTTGGATTGGCGTTCCAGATTGCGGATGACCTATTGGATGTAACGGGTGATGCCGTCAAGCTGGGGAAGGGAGTTCGCAAGGACGCCACTCTCGGCAAGATGACCTACCCCGGCCTGTTGGGAACGGAAGAAAGCCGGCGCAAGGCCGACTCCCTGATCGATGAAGCCTGTCAGATGCTGCAGCCGCTCGGTCCGCGGGGCGATAAACTGGCGGCACTGGCCCGATTCGTGACGCAGAGAGACCATTGACAGAAGGCGCAGCCAAGTCGAACGGAACCACACGCAAGCGACGTTTCACCGCAAGCAACCACAAACAGCAATTGCTGATCTTTTCTGAAAGAGCCGCCATGAAGGACTTCGAGCTTCTGCCGCAGATTGAATCGCCACGGGATCTGCGGCGGCTGACGAACCAACAACTGTTGCAACTGGCGGACGAGATTCGCGAGGCGCTGTGCAACCTGGTTCAGGAACGGTCGGCTCACTTCGCCAGCAACTTGGGGGTCGTGGAGTTGTGCCTGGCGCTGCACCTGGTCTTCGATTTCTCGAAGGACCGCCTGATCTGGGATACCGGCCATCAGATCTATCCGCACAAGCTGATCACGGGCCGGTTTGACCGGTTCAGTTCCATCCGGACGCGCGGCGGGTTGATGGGCTTTCCCAACCCGAATGAAAGCGAGTACGACCTGTTCATGACCGGCCATGCCGGGGCGAGCGTGTCGACCGTTTTGGGAATGAAGGCGGGCGATGACTTGCTCGGGCAGTGTGGGCGCAAATCGGTGGCGGTCATCGGTGACGGAGCGCTGCCCTCGGGCGTGGTGTTCGAAGCGATGAACAACGCCGCCGAGTTGAAGAAAGATCTGCTGGTCATTCTGAACGACAACAAGATGGGGATCTGCCCGCGTGTCGGCGGGCTCGCCAAGAGTTTGGACAAGGCCCGCGTCGCACCGTTCTACAACGGCCTGAAGCGCGACGTGAACTGGCTGCTCAACAAGTTGCCGTTGGTTGGCAAGTCATCCCGGCACGCAATCGGTCAGTTCAAGGACGCCATCAAGGGGTTCTTGCACGGGGGAATGCTGTTCGAGGAAATGGGGTTCCGCTACATCGGCCCGGTGGACGGACACGACTTGGTCTCGCTGCGGCGCTACCTGGAGATGGTGAAGGACGTCAGCGGCCCGGTGCTGCTCCACGTGTTCACTCAGAAGGGACACGGATTCAATCCTGCGTGTGAAGATCCCGTCTTGTTTCACGCACCGCCCCCGTTTGAACGCAGTTCGCGCCACGAAATCCGCTCGGTGAAAAAGTCGTCGACACGCGCTTACACGAACTCGATGAGCGACGCGATCTACGACGCCATCCAGCGCGATCCGAAAGTCTGCGTGCTGACAGCGGCGATGTGCGAGGGCAACAAGCTCGGACGTGTCAGGCAGGACTTTCCCGATCGCTTTTTTGACACGGGAATCTGTGAGGCGCACACGGTCGCCTTCGCTGCGGGGATGGCCAAGTCGGGCTTGCGGCCGATCGTCAACATCTACAGCACATTCCTACAGCGCAGCTTCGACCACATCTTCCAAGAGGTCGCGCTGCAGAACCTCCCCGTCACGTTCTGCCTCGATCGCGGCGGCCTCGCCGGTCCGGATGGCCCGACGCATCACGGCGTGTTTGACAACACCTACATGCGAGTCTTCCCGAACATGACCGTCATGGCACCGGGGGACGAGTTCGACGTCGCCCCGATGCTCGACTTTGCCCTGTCGCATGCCGGACCGGTTTCGATCCGCTATCCGAAGGCGAACACCGAAAACGTCGAGCGTCCCGAATGTCCGATCGAACACGGCAAGGCCGAAGTCTGGCGCTGGGGTGACGACGGAATGTTTGTCGCGTTCGGCGCGCTCTTTCCCGTCTGTGTCCGCGCGGCGGAACGTCTGCGTCAGGACGGCTTGGATGTGGGGGTCATCAACGCCCGGTTTGCGAAGCCCCTCGACCAGAAGACGATCCTGCGCGCGATCGAGCAATCCGGATTCGTCCTCACCGTCGAAGAAAACACGGTCTGCGGTGGGTTCGGTTCGGCGGTCTTGGAAGCGGCCAGCGCGGTGGGAGTCGGCACGAGCAATCTGAAATGTCTCGGCATCCCCGATCGGTTCATCGAGCATGGTGAACGGGACGAGTTGCTCGCCGACATCGGACTCGATCTGGACGGACTCGTGGCCGCGGCGCTGGCGATGCACGAACGGGGCCGGTTTGCCAAACCGTTGACCCCGAAGTCCGTCGCCACCGCTGCCGGTATGAAGCGATCAAAGACCGGATGATGAGTCGGTCGGGAAGCGACGATGAATGGATTCACGTCTGCTGAACCGGGCCATCCCGGTGGAAACAGCCAAGCCAAAAGAAGGATCTGACAAATGCACGGGTCACGCAGCGTCTGGCTTTGCATGGCGGCGGTTTGTTTGGGTGCGGCCTGTCTGGATGCGGGCGCGCAGGCGGCCGAGACTTACCGGTTGGAAGAGCCGGTCGACGACACGCGGGTGTTCGGCGTCGGCACGCGGATCGACGTGAACGGCAAGACCCAGCCGTCGCCGAAGGTCGAGCCGTTGCCACTCGTCGCATCGGCGGCACTGTCGTATCGCGAGCGGCGGTTGCTGGGACCGGGAACCGAGGCCGAGTCGTTCCGTTCCATTCGCGATTACGAACAAACGCAGGTGGACATCGACGTCGGCGGACAGAAGTCGTCCTCGCAACTGGCGAATGCGCTCAAGCTGATGGTCGCCCAGGGACGGACGGATGGTGTCGAACTCTACAGCCTGGGTGGTGCGCTGACGTCGAATGAGTTGGACCTGATCCGCTCACCGGCCGACAGCCTGGCACTAATCGCGCTGCTCCCGGCGAAGCCCGTGGGAGTCGGCGACAAATGGACCGCGCCGACATGGGCGTTCCAGATGCTCACGGCACTCGATGCGGTGGTAAAAGGGGAATTGACCTGCACGCTGACCTCGGTCGAGAAACAGGTGGCGCGCATCAAGATCGACGGCAAGCTGGAGGGAGCCGCACTCTCTGCCGTCAGTGAAATCACGGTGAGCGGCTTTTATGAATACGACCTCACCCAGCGCTGCATCACGCAGTGTGACTTCACCCAGGTGGAAAAACGGGGGCTGGGTCCGGTCTCTCCCGCCTTTGAATTCACGGCCAGGGTGCGTCTGCTGCGGCGAGCGGCGCAGATTCCCGGTCGCATCGGCGACCAAAAGGTGGTCGATGCCGCCGTGAACGAACCGCAACCGTCGGCTCGATTCCTGCGGTTTGAATCGGCATGGAACATCGGCTTCGAATACCCGCGCCACTGGCACCTGTGGAGAATCCACGAAAAGGCCGCCGTCTTCCGCCTGATCGACGAAGGCAACTTCATCGCCCAATGTGATCTGGCACCGATCGCCCCCGCCAAACCGGGCGAGCATCTGCCGGAAGCCAACTTCCTGCGGGACATCCAGCAGGCTTTGGGTGACCGAATCAAGAAGATCAATCCCGGCGAAGTCATCGCCGCACCCGACCGCCGCTACGTCTATCGTGTCGCAGTGACGGGAGTCGAGGGCGAACGACCGTTGACCTGGATCTTCTACCTGATCGCCGATCCCTCCGGTCGACAGGCGTCCTTGTCGGTCACGGTGGACACGCCACTGGTCGAAGCGCTCGCCAACCGCGATCGCGAACTTCTCAACACTCTCCGCTTCGGCCCCGCACCGACAACACCGACACCGCGCACAACAAATCGCTGACGACAAACCGCTGTTTTGTAGCTGAATTCGCAAGAATTCTGATTGAGGACTCGATCCGACATCGTCTGAATTCTTGCGAATTCAGCTACGGCCACGAAAACTGCGCAATTTCAAAACTCACGCTTCGGGTTGGTTCTGAAACCACTTCCACGAGCGCAAACCCGTCTTGTCCCGCTTTCGCAGCCGGACTAACATCCCGCCGCTTTTGTCCGGCAAAATCTGCCGATGTTCCGGATGGCCCTTCAAGGCACGGCGATGATCCGCGCCAAACTGAGACTTCTTCGCCAGATCACGACCGCCGTAATCCTGCTGGGGTTATTTTTGTGCGGAGCGGAAGTCGGTGTGCGCGTGTACGAGCTCGCGCAGGGTCAACCCGTTTGTTCCGCCGCTCCCGCGGAGTGTCTGACGGATCCGTCGCGACTGACCGTTCCCTCGTGGCTGACCAACGTGGAACTGAAGCCACAGGCGAGCGCGGAAGTCAAATGCCGCGACCTGAAGCGCGCCGTTGAAGTTCACACGAACAGCCTCGGGTTCCGCGCTCCCGAGTTGGCCGTCCCGAAGCCGCCGGAGACCTATCGCGTCGTCGTTCTGGGGGATGAAACCATCTTCGCGCCGGAGACGTCGGACGAGGACCACTTCATCCGGCATCTCGCCGACTTGTTGCAGCAACGGACCCGATTGAAGATTGAGGTCGTCAACGCGGGACTTCCGGGAGCCTGTCCGCTGACGGAGTTTCTGCTGTTCAAACAGAAGTTGTTCGCCCTGCAACCGGATCTGGTGCTGCTGCACTACGACTGGTCCGATGTGGCCGATGACCGCCAACTCCGACGGCGGATGCGCTGCGATTCCGAGGGGACTCCGCTGTCGTGTCCTCATGCCAGCCTGCAGGGGACGGCCCGCAAGCCGCATCCGCTGGATCATCTCCGGCAGCAATTCCGGCTGGTCGACTGGGGGCTCATCGCGGCGGGCAACCGATGGAAACAGCAGATCACCGAGAACGCAACGGCCAGCCGCGAGGTGGGCTCGAACGCCTACGCCTGGATGCGCCAGGAGCATCCGGAATCCGACGTGAAGGTGACTCAGTCATTCCGGCCGATCGCCGAAGTCGCGCGGCTGTCGCAGGGGACGTCGTTTCAACTGGTGGTGGTCACCTCACCCAAGCCGTGGCAGGTCTCCGCGCGTTGCACCAATGGAACGGGAGTGCGCGCAAAAGCCGGTGTGTCGGTCGATGCCCATTATCCCAATCGGGCTCCGTTCGACGCGCTGGCGGCGTATGCCGACGAATTGAAACTGCCATACGTCGACTTGTCGGGCGCGTTGATAACTGTCGATCAAGCGGAAGCCAACTACTTGCGCTACGCGCCGCGGTGGTCGCCTGCGGGACACCGCCACGTCGCTGAATATCTCGCCGGTTTTCTGACCGAGCGGATTCCGGGCCCGTGGAACAGCCGATACTTTCAACAGAATGAACAACCACTCGGTCAGGACACCGCGCCGCGGAATGAAATCCAGTGGGCCAGCGGGACTCGATGAATGGCGGGCACAAACAGACCCGCGCAGGCTTCAATCCGTTCCGCAAACCCTGCAACTTTGTCGTGACAACGAGGTGATGTCCACACGGCCAATTCCTCACGCGGCGAAAGGTGAGATGTTTGAGTCGTTTAACCCTGAGCCAACGGCGAAGGGGGAGCGGGCAGAAGCGTCCGTCTCCGCTGGCCCTGTCGGAACACACATTGGGACGCTGGCACCCGACACCTTCGCCGTTGGCTCAGGGTTAAACGACGCAGTCTGGGCCGCGTGCGGCATATCAGTTAGTCGGCAACCGCACCTCTCCGGAGAAACGCCATGAGCCATGATGCTTCGAAGTCGGAATTGTACTTCCACCACGCGGCTGATCACCTGGGACTATCGGCGCGCCTGCGGACGTTGTTGCTGACGCCGGAACGGGACGTCAAAGTGCAGGTCGCGATCCGACTGGACAACGGTGAGATCGAAACGTTCGTCGGTTATCGCGTGCAGCACGACAGTGCGCGGGGACCGATGAAGGGGGGCCTGCGGTTTCACCCGCACGTGAACGACGCCGAAGTTCAAACCCTCGCGCAGTTGATGACTTGGAAGACGGCCGTTGTCGACTTGCCGTACGGGGGGGCGAAGGGTGGCATCGCCGTCGATCCGCGCAGTCTGAGCAAAGCGGAACTGGAACGGATGACACGCAAGTTTGTCGATCAGATCCACGACATGGTCGGTCCCGACACGGACATCCCCGCACCCGACATGGGAACCAACTCGCAGGTCATGGCCTGGTTCATGAACCAGTATCAGGCGCATCACGGCTTCCAGCCGGCGTGCGTCACGGGGAAGCCACTGGAACTGCATGGCTGTGAAGGTCGCGAAGAGGCGACCGGCCGGGGTGTTGTTGTCGTTGCCGAGCGTCTGTTCCATCACCTGGGTCAGAAGCTGGCGGGCAAGACCGTCGCCTTGCAGGGATTCGGCAACGTGGGAAGCCACTGTGCCAGCCTGCTCTTCGAACGCGGTGCCAGGGTTGTCGCCATCACCGATCATCGCGGCGGCGTTACGAACGCGACCGGGTTGGACATCCCGTCGTTGCTCCCCTATTCGTTGAACAACGACGGCGTGGCCGGTTTTCCGGGAGGCGATCCGATCACGAATGTGGAGTTGTTCGCGCTGCCCGTCGACATCCTGATTCCGGCGGCTCTGGGGGGACAACTGACCGCCGAGACAGCGCCCACGGTGCAAGCCAAATACATCGTGGAAGCGGCCAATGATCCCACCACTCCCGAAGCCGACGAGATCTTCCTGAAGAAGGGAATCACGGTCGTCCCCGACATCCTCGCCAACGCGGGCGGCGTGACGGTCAGTTACTTCGAGTGGGTGCAGAACCGCTCGGTCGTCCACTGGCCGCTGGAGGAGATTCGCAGTCGATTGGAACAACGGATGTCCACGGCCTTCGATGCCGTCTGGCAAATCGCGCACGACAAGAAAGTTCCGCTTCGCACGGCCGCCTACATCCTGGGGATCGGTCGCGTCGCACGGGCGACCGAGTTGGCGGGAGTTTCGTGATCGTGGCCAGAAAAATGGGATCGGCTTTCAGCGATCGGCTGGTCGGCTTTCGGCTGAAAGCTGACTAGCTGACAGCCGACTAGCTGACAGCCGAAAGCCGTCCTTCCCCTTTGCCTTTTAGAACTGAGGAACTCTCCCCATGCGCAACCACAAGCTGTTCAAGTTCTGGGACAACTTGATCCAGTTGCTGGTCCGCAGCTATCGTTTTTCCAGCACGCTCCCGGCGGGCGACCAATACGCGTTGGGGGCGGAGATCAAACGGCTCACCGTGCGCTGCCGGATGTCCGTCGTCGATGCCGCCGCGTGCGAAGCCGCTGCCGACTGTGCCCGGTCGCTGGAACTGGCCTATCGTCAGGTGAAGGAGCTCGGGTCGTGCGTCGAGTTCGCCGTCGATCTCGGTCTGGCCAAACCCGAACTGGTGGAAGACCTGATTCAATCGTGCGACCGAATGGCTGCAGCGCTCTACTCCTACCGCCGGTCACTGGCCGAATAATCGGCAGGACCGGCACCGTCCCGAGTGCCGGTTTGACTCAGGTCAGACTCCGCCCTATCATCCTTCGCACCTCAAGGCCGAGCCCGTCGGCGGCCGATCCTGCTGAAAGAACGAAATGATCCGTCCCCTCAATACTCGGTTGTCTGCCAGCACTCCCGATGCCCCGAGCATTCGGATTGAGGTCGTGATTATTAGCGGAGTCCATTAGCGGTCTCGGGTGGCACAGTTGTGAATCATGACAAGCCCTCAGGTCGCTCCTGAGGGCTTTTTTTGTAGCGGTTGGCTGTTAGCGGTGAGCTTTTAGCCAGAGAAACCGCAGTCCGTCTTGTTTCGTGTTGTCTTGTCCTGCTAACCGCTAAAAGCTAACCGCTGAAAGCTCTCCCATGTCCCGCATCCAGATCTACGACACGACCCTCCGCGATGGCAGCCAGGGCGAGGGGGTGAACTTCTCACTCCAGGACAAGCTGCTGATCACGCAGAAGCTGGATGACATCGGCATCGACTTCATCGAAGGGGGATATCCGCTCTCCAATCCGAAGGACGCCGAGTACTTCGCCCAAGTACGCGATCTGCCGCTGAAGCAGGCGAAGATTTGCGCCTTCGGCATGACGCGCCGCAAGGGCTGCGCGCCCGAAGACGACATCGGCATGTGCGCCCTTCGCGATGCCGGAGCGCCGATCGTGACGATCGTCGGCAAGACCTGGGACTTGCACGTCTTTGAAGTGCTGCACATCGACGAAGCCGAGAACCTGGCGATGATCCGCGATTCGGTCGGCTTCCTGCGGGCCGAGGGGCGGGACATCTTCTACGACGCCGAACACTTCTTCGACGGCTTCCGGGCCAACCCGGAATTCGCGTTGAAGACCGTGCTGGCGGCGCAGGACGCCGGTGCGAGCACCATCATCCTGTGCGACACCAACGGCGGCCGGTTGCCCGAAGACATCGCCGCGGCGGTCGACGCCGTCCGCAAGGTATTGAAGGTTCCCGTCGGCATCCATGTTCACAACGACGGGGAACTCGCGGTCGCGAATTCGTTGACCGCCGTCGACCACGGTGCCATCCAGGTCCAGGGGACGATCAACGGGATCGGAGAGCGGTGCGGCAACGCGGACCTGGTCAGCGTGATCGCCAACCTGGCAATCAAGAAGGGATACGATGTCCTCAAGCCGGGCGGGTTGGTGCATCTGACCGAGTTGTCGCGTTACGTCTACGAGATCGCCAACATGAACTTCCGGAACGGCCAGGCATTCGTCGGCACCAGCGCCTTCGCCCACAAGGGGGGCATGCACGTCCACGCCGTCAACCGGATCTCGGCCAGCTACGAACACATCCCGCCGGAGTCGGTCGGGAACCAGCGACGAGTTTTGGTCAGCGAACTGTCGGGCCGGTCGAACATCATCGCCAAGACGACCAAGTACCAGATCAACCATGACAACGCGCTGATGACCAAGATCCTCGAACGGGTCCAGGATCTGGAGAACGAGGGCTACCAGTTCGAAGCCGCCGAAGCCTCGTTCGATCTGCTCGTCCGCAAGGAAGCCGGCGCCTACGTCCCGAAGTTCGAACGGCTGCACTACCGCGTCAACGTCGAGACGTCGGCGGGACAGGGGACCATCACCGAAGCTTCGATCAAGCTGAGGGTGAACTCCCATTCCGAGCATGTCGTCGCCGAAGGGGACGGACCGGTGAACGCCCTCGACAACGCGCTGCGCAAGGCCCTCGCCACGACCTACCCGAACCTCGCGGAAATGCAACTCGTCGATTACAAGGTTCGGGTGATCAACTCCACCGAAGGGACCGCTGCCCGCGTCCGCGTGGTCATCGAAAGCCGCGACCGCACCGACGTCTGGAGCACCGTCGGCGTCTCCGAAAACGTGATCGAAGCCAGTTGGCTGGCCCTTGTCGACAGTGTCGAATACAAGCTGTACAAGGATGCGGAAACGAACTCGACCAACATTTGATGGGAGGAGTGCGATGAACGCCAATCTGATCCAAGACGTGCGTGAAGGAATCAACATGCGGCTTGCGCCGCTCTCCATCGACCAATACCACCGGATGATCGAAACCGGGATTCTGGAGGATGGCGAGCCGATCGAACTCATTGAGGGAGCGTTGATCTACAAGGACCGGCGGGATGAATCGCGAGGCATCATGACACACGGCGCACGACATCTGCGGGTTCTCAACAAATTGATGGCGTTGCTGTCGCAATGGGTGGCCTCTCGAGCGGTGTTTCTTCAGGTTCAAGGACCAATCGTGGTGAGCGAGACCAGCGAACCGGAACCGGACTGCTGCCTCGTGCGCGGGACACCCGACGACTATGCCGAGGAGGTTCCCCAGGCCGCCGATGTGTTGGCGGTGTTCGAAGTGGCCCACAGTTCGTTGCGATCGGATCGTCATACCAAACAAAGGCTCTACGCGAACGCGGGCATCCCGTGCTATGTCATCATCAATCTTCAGGACAACATCATCGAAGTCCTGACCGAACCGTCCACGGCGGAATCCCGGTACGTCACTCAGTCGGAGTTTCGCCAGACCGAGACCGTGGCAATTCCGCTGGGCCAGCAAGGCCAGCTCTCGTTCCCGGCCGGCGAGCTGCTTTGACACCGGTTTTTTCCAATGAAGGAGAAGCGATCATGATTCCGATCGAACTCACTCAAGAGAACAAGCAGTTCATGGAAGATGCCCTTGCGCAGGGGCTGTATCCTTCGCGCGACGAGCTGTTCAACGACGCTCTCCGTTCGCTCCAACTCGAACGCGAATGGAGAAGGCATGCCGAGGAGGGCGCGCGGCAATTGCAGAGCGGCGAGTACACTGACTTCGATGACGAATCCCTCGCCGAGTACTTTGAAGGAGTCAAACGCCGGGGACGCGAGCGGCTCGCCGCGAAGAAGCCTGCGCCATGACCGAGTACCGCCTGACAAGACAGGCGATGGAGGACATCGACAAGATCTGGGACTACATCGGGAACCAGAACGACAATCCCGATGTCGCCGACAAACTTGTGGCTTGGTTCCACAACTCCTTCAAACGACTGGCCAACGCTCCCGGAAGCGGCCTCCATCGGGATGATCTCAGCCCCGGAATGCGAGTGTTCCCCGTCGGCAACTACCTCGTCTTTTACCATCCTTCAGCGGACGGCATCGACATCACCGGCATCGTCCATGCCCGCCGCAACTGGGCCGAGATGTTTGAAGGCGGTCAACGTCAGCCCTAGCGTTTCATCATTTTTCCGACCCTGTTTGAAACAAGTGTCCATGCCCACCGAAATCCCCAAGCAATACGATCCTGCGGCCGCCGAAGCGAAATGGTTTCCGTTTTGGGAGCAGCGGGGCGACTTCAACGCCGATCCCGATCCCGCGAAGCCACCGCATGTCATCATGATCCCGCTGCCGAATGTGACCGGCGCGCTGCACATGGGCCACGCGCTGAACGGCACGTTGCAGGATCTGCTGACTCGCTGGCGCCGGATGCAGGGTTACGAAGCCCTCTGGATGCCGGGGACCGATCACGCGGGGATCGGCACGCAGGCGATGGTCGAGAAGCGAATGCTCGAGGAAGAGGGCCTGACGCGGCACGACGTCGGGCGCGAGGCACTCATCGAGCGCATCTGGAAATGGAAGGACGTGTACGAGACCCGCATCCTCTCGCAATTGAAGCGCCTCGGTGCGAGCTGCGACTGGCGGCGGGTGAGGTTCACGCTCGACGAAGTCTGTTCGCGCGCGGTGCGGCAGACGTTTTTCAAGATGTTCCAGGACGGCCTGATCTTTCGCGGCAAGCGGCTCGTGAACTGGGACTGCTTCCTCCAAACGGCCGTCGCCGACGATGAGGTCAGCGAAGAGGAGACCGACGGGCATTTCTGGACGTTGAACTATCCGGTGGTTAAAGAGTCGAGTGACGAGAGTCGAGAGTCGAGAGCCAGCAAGAGTGCGGCTTCTGATTCTTCTCTGGCACTCGACACTCGACTCTCAACTCTCGACTTCGCCGACACCGGCGAGCGCATTTCCTTCAGCACAACCCGCCCCGAAACGATGTTGGGTGACACGGCCGTCTGCGTGCATCCGACCGATGAGCGTTACATGCACCTCATCGGCAAGCACGTTCGCATTCCGGTGAATGGCCGCGTGATCCCGATCGTGGCCGATGCGCTGTTGGCGGACAAGACGCTCGGCACCGGCTGCGTGAAGGTGACTCCCGCGCACGATCCGAACGACTACGCCTGCTGGACTCGCAACAAGGAGAAGATGGGCGAGCCGATCAATCTCCTCAACCCCGACGGCACGCTGAACGAGAATGCCGGCCCGTGGCAGGGTCAGGATCGTCTCGTCGCGCGCGACGCCGTGGTCGCCGAGATGGAACGGCTCGGCCACTTCGAGAAGGTGGAAGACCGCAAGATTCCGCTCAAGCACAGCGACCGCTCGAAGACCCCCGTCGAACCGTACTTGTCCGAGCAGTGGTTCGTGAAAATGGACACGCTCGCCCAAAACGCCATCGACGCCGTCAACGACGGCCGAGTGACGTTCTACCCCGAACGCTACAAACAGTCGTACCTCAGTTGGCTCGGCGAAAAGCGCGAC
>JANMLE010000547.1:0-10514 GCA_031372385.1 Planctomycetota bacterium
ACCCCGTTTTATGACCTAGGCTTGGGCAAATCGTGTTAATCTTTCGCAACATGTGCCCCGCGTGTTGCCAACCCCGAAAAGGTCTCCCCATGCCTATCGAAAAACGCCCCGGCGCCGAACCGATTGCCGGCTATCCCTCGCGATGGCGGCTTTTCGGACCGCCTCTCACAGCCCCTGCCTGGTGGAGCCAACGACGTGAATCCCGTGATCTTCGCTCTCGGCGGCTTGGTAGTCGGCTTCGGGCTGAGCTGCTGGGTGGAAAGCATGTGTCGGGTGGAACGCCGGATCATGCGGTGGTCAGCCGCGTCGACCGCAATGCTCTGGGGACGCTGCGCGCTGCTGATGCTCGTGACGGCGGTCGTGTTTGCCAGTTTCGAGGTTGCGGTCAACCGCTTCGGCGTCTTGGAAACACCCGAAGTGCAGCCCTCCGGCGCGGGGAGATCGCTTCGACTGGCTTACCATCTGGTCTTGATCAGCCTTTTGATCGTCGCCACCGCCACCGACTTCGACTGCTACATCATTCCCGATCAGATCACGATTCCCGGGATGATCCTGGGCCTCGTCGGGGCCTGTGCGGTCGGTGAACTGCAACTGTGCCATCTGTGGGTTGACTGGCACTCCGCCATCCCGCAATTGCGCGGACCGCACATTCCCGCGTGGTACGACCTCCATCGCACATGGCACGCGCTTACTTGGAGTTGCTCGGGCTTGCTGACGGGTGCCGCCGTGACGTGGGTGGCCCGTCTGGTCAGCTCGCGATTCCTCGGGCAGGAGGCGATGGGACTGGGCGACGTCACCCTGATGGCGATGATCGGCAGCTTCCTCGGCTGGCAGGCCGTGCTGCTCGTCTTCCTGTTGGCACCGTTGGCGGGGCTGACGGTCGGAGTCACGATCATGCTCGTCTCCGGAAAGACGTATCTGCCGTATGGCCCCTGGCTCAGTCTGGCCGCGGTCTTCGTTCTGTTCCGTTGGGGCTGGCTGTGGGAGCGGACACGCCTGGTCTTCAGTGACTGGCTGGGACTGGCGATCCTCGCAGCGGTTGGCACCGGCGGATTCGTCGTTCTGCTCGGCCTGGTCAGACTCTACCGGGCCATTCCGGGCCGACCGCAGAAGGGATCGCCGGACCGCTCCACCTTCCCAACGTGAAACGGTCAACGAATGCCATCCGGTCGAGCACGCCGCATACTTCAATCAAGTTGCGCAGTAGATGCCTGAGCCGCTCCGACGGCAGCGGCAGCGGGCGTCTTGACGGTTTCCTCACCGTCGCGCACGGGGATGCGCGACCAGAAGTACGCCAGGATGGTCGCCGTGAAGACGCAGCCAAACGTGTAGGCCGCCGTTGGGATCGCGGCCGCGCGGTACTCTTCGCCCGGAAACAGTTGCAGGATCAGCGTCGTTCCCAAGCCGCAGTTCTGCATGCCGATTTCCAGCGTCAACGCGCGGCGCATCGAGTCCTTCATCCCCGTGACCCAACCAGCCAGATAGCCGGCCAGATACCCCAGCACATTGATCAGCAACAGCGCGCTGAGCAGCTTCAGTTCGCTCAGCATCAAGCCGCCGTCGCGGAAGCCCAGCACGGCACCGAGTCGCTGCCGGTTCAAACCGACGACGGCGGCGATGATCCACAAAATGGCAAGATTGGCGACCACCGCACCCCACCGCTCGGCCAGTCGTTCAAACAGGCCGGACATCCGGCGCAGTCCAAAACCCAGCAGCACAGGCAGCACGACCTGAATCAACAACTGCTGCGACACGTTCCAGAAATTGAACTCCCCCTTGAGATCCCCCTTCACATCCAGCGTCAGCCAGAGCGCCAGCGGGACGGCGATGGGTGAGAGCATCGTCGCCAGTGTGGTCAGCGCAACCGAGTAACTGACATTCCCCCGGCAGGTCATCGTGATCACATTCGACGCCATCGCGCCGGGAACGCAGCCGACCATGATCACACCGAGCAGCGTGACTTTGTCAAAACCAAACGCGTGGCCGATGGCATACGCCAGGAGCGGCATCGAACCGTATTGAACCGACGTCCCAAACAGCACGGCCGGCCACTGCCGACCAACGTCCAACACTTCTTCGAATCGCAACAGGCTGCCGACCGCGAACATCACCAGAAAAATCGCGATGGTCAGCGCGGTCTTGGATGGCAGGAACGGGTCAAACGCACCGGGCAAGACCGTCGGCCAGAAGTACGCGATGCCCGAGGTGACGATCAGCCAGAGCATCAGATACCGTTGCAACATCGTGTCTCTCTCAGTTCGTCGACCGCGGGAAGGACGCCACCTCTGGCCATTCGTTTTTGAATTCGGCGTGGATTGTAGATGCAAAACCAAATCGGGCAAAGGAGCCGGTATTCCACAAGATTGAGGCACCAAGGACGCGGATGACACCGTCCTTGACTTCTCAATCCCACTGCGATGAGATCCAATCGCGATTGGTTGTCAGCGGCGCGCGGGACACTGAGGACCGGCGCATCAATAACTGCCGTAGCATGGACGCCTCGTCCGTGCGCCCCAGTTTCACCGATAGACACGTTTCGCTGCACGGACGAGGCGTCCATGCTACGGTTGGTTCTC
This sequence comes from Planctomycetota bacterium, assembly GCA_031372385.1. Taxonomy (GTDB): domain Bacteria; phylum Planctomycetota; class Planctomycetia; order Planctomycetales; family Planctomycetaceae; genus Schlesneria. The sequence goes on from JANMLE010000547.1 coordinate 2,577, forward strand.
GCCAAATCCCGTCAGTTATTCATGCGCCGCTCCTCAACGACGTTTGGGCGGGGTTGAGTTCGTGGAAATGAAGGCACAATGTCGACACGGGTTCTGTCTTGGGGATGTGTCGCGGTCTTGCTGCTGATTCAAGGCTGCCAGCGCGATGCGGCTTCTCCCGTCCCGACGACCGTCAGCCCCGTGGTCCCGCGACCGATTGCATCCGCGAATCCGCCGCCAGTCGGCATTCTCTTTCGCGACCGGACCGAGCAATCGCGGCTGCGATTCACCTACCGGAACGATGAGGCTCATTCGGACTTCTCGATCTTGGAATCGCTGGGAGGCGGAGTCGCTGCCTTCGATTTTGACTTTGATGGTCGACCCGATCTGTTTCTGCCCGGCGGGGGAACGTTTGGTGATCGACAGACAGCGGGCCTTCCGTCGGCTCTGTTTCGAAACATCGCCGATTGGGAGTTTCTCGACGTCACTGTGCCATCCGGAACCGGGCGAGCAACGCATTACAGTCATGGAGCGGCCGTGGCGGACTTCAACGAAGACGGATTCGACGACATTCTGCTGACGGGATACGGCGGACTCATGCTGTATCAGAACCAGGGTGACGGCAGTTTCCGCGAGGTGACTCTTGAAGCCGGTCTGGACGATCGTCTGTGGAGCTCTAGCGCTGCCTGGGGCGACTTCAATGGAGATGGAGCGCTGGATCTGTACGTCGCCCATTACGTCGACTGGTCGTTTCACAAGCATCCCGTTTGCGAAGGGTCGGCCGGTCATCCGCGCGAGATCTGTCCGCCCCGGCAATTTGAAGGACTGCCCGACGTGATCTACTTTGGAAACGGTGACGGCACGTTGCGCGACGCCACCACCGAGGCAGGGTTGCCACCGGACGGCAAGGGACTGGGAGTCGTCGCGGCGGATCTGGATCTGGACGGGGATCTGGATCTGTACGTGGCCAACGATACGGTGGGCAACTTTCTCTATCGCAACGACGGCCGCGGTCACTTTGAGGATCTCTCGCTGACCAGCGGGACCGCGTTCAGCGATCACGGCACTCCGGACGGCAGCATGGGGACGGATGTCGGTGACTTCAACGGGGACGGCCTGCCCGACATCTGGGTCGCCAACTACGAACGGGAAAACAACGCCCTGTATCGCAACGTGCGGAACGGCCTGTTCCGTCACGTCAGCCAGTCGGTGGGCATCGCGGCGGTCGGAGCGATGTACGTCGGTTGGGGGACGCGGTTCGTGGACGCGGATCTCGATGGCGACGAGGATCTGATCGTGTCCAACGGGCACGTGATTCGGTTTCCGCAAAACACCCCGCGACTGCAACGCCCGCTGATGTTGGAGAACGTCGCGGGGGCGCGGTTCGTGAATGTTTCCGACCGGGCGGGAGACTACATGACGTCACCGCACGCCGGACGCGGTTTGGCCACCGGAGATCTCGACGGCGACGGTGACGAGGATGTCGTGATCTCAAACTTGAACGAGCCGGCCGCGGTTCTGTCGAACGAATCGACCCCGCGGCACAACTGGCTCGCCGTGCGCCTCATTGGACGCGGGACGTGTCGCAGTGCCATCGGTGCGGTGGCTGTCGCCAAGATCGGCGGCAAGTCACTCACGCGACAGATTCGCGGCGGCTCCAGCTATGCTTCATCCAGCGATGCGAAGTTGCATTTCGGCTGCGGAACAGCGAGCCGGATCGACGAAGTGACCGTGAGATGGATCTCGGGATCTCAAGCGGTGCTAAAGAACGTCGCCTGCAACCAGGTGGTGACGATCATCGAACCCGCCGATGCGCCGAAGTAGGGCCGAGTCCATGACCGAAGGATCTGCAACAGTTCGTGTCGAAGAAACATCGACGGTTCGCCGCCGGCTGGCCTCGCGCCGAGTGTGGTTGATTCTTTCTGTGATGATCGTCGCGGGAGTTGTGTTGGTGGCAACGTGGCCGCGGTCGAACGGGCCGGAGAGCCATTACCAGCGCGGTCGCGCGGCACTGATTGCCGGGGATCACGCCGGCGTGCAGCGCGAATCAGAGCGACTGGTTCTGACTGCCGGATACCAGCCGCACGGTTGGTTGCTGAGGGGGCTGATGCTGGCCCGTGTCGGGAAGCTGGACGCGGCGCTGGCGTATCTCAAGAAGGCGACGGAGCACGAAGCGCTCGCGGTCGAAGCGAACACGGTGGCGGCCCGGTGCCTCTACCAGATGGGTCGGTATCTCGACGCCATCGACGCCGCCAGCCTGGCGCTGCAGCGCGACCCCGCCTGCCTCGACGCGCGGCGCTGGCTGGCCGCGGCCTATTACGATCTGGGGCTGAACCCGCACGCCGTCAGCGAATTGGAACGGATCTCGGCGGAAGCTCCGGACGATCCGCGTCCCGACCGACTGCTGGGGTTGATCGCCAAGGATGGCGAGCACTATGGCCGGGCGATCAACTACTACCGCGAATCGCTGCGGCGCGATCCGGATCAGGCCGAGGCTCAGACCATTCGGATCGAACTGGCGGAGTCGCAGATCAAACAGGGGCAATTCGACGACGCGCTCGCGACGTTGAAAGATTGCGAACGCTCGGCCGCCGTGGGGACTCTGGAAGCCGAGTGCCGAACGAGCCTGGGGCAGTTCGATGCGGCGCAGGAACTGTTGCGGGAAGCGATGAAACTTGACGCTCAATATGTCCCCGCCAGATTGGCCCAGGGCAAGCTGCTGCTCGATCGGGGCGAAACGGACGAGGCGGCGAAGGTGCTGACTGAGGCCGTTCAAATGGAACCACTGAACAGTCACGCCCATTTCCAGTTGTCCCAAGCCTTGCGGCGAATGAACAAGTTGGAACAAGCGGATGACGAGTTGCGGCGCATGCTCGAGATCCAGGCCTTGGAACGGGAATTCAAAGAACTGCACGACACGGCCGCCAATCTGCCCGACGATGCCGAGGTCCGTCACCGCACCGGCGAATTGGCGCTGCAACTGGGGAAGCCCAAGTTGGCCCGAGTCTGGTTCCGTGCGGCACTGGCGATTGATCCCAAACATGTGAAGGCCCGCGCGGCATTCAGTCAACTCGACGCGGTCCTGGGACATCGTTGACCGATCGCGTTCGCCGTTGTTGTGCGAAGGGAAATCTCGACGTCTTGCAACCAAAAGCATCGACGAAGAGCCCGGTGTTTTCATCACGAAATACACGAAACACACGAAAGGAAGACGGTGAGACAGGTTGCGTTACAGGCCAGTGCGCGCGTGAAACGACACCCTGTTTCTGATGACATTCGACTCAACCTCCTGACTTTCCTGACTTTCGTGTCTTTCGAGTATTTCGTGGTTCAAGTCATGAATCATCCAAGATAGGATGGCCGCGAGTTGTGAGAACCCACACCCGGTTCCAGCATTGAGCAACCGCACAAGTACACAAAGGGACTGACGAAATGCCCCGGCCTCCGCTGGCTTGGCCGGTTCGCAAACCAATCGTCTGGGCTGTCGCCGGAGTGTTGGTTGTGCTCGGGATCGTCGGCGTCCGTGCGTGGCGTGCAGACCCGGTGAAGGCTCCCGACGACACCGTGGTCATCGAAACACGGACCTTCGACATCGACGACGAGATCGCCGAGCCGGTCGTTTCGAACCCCGGCTATCTTGGGCCGCAGGCGTGCGCCGAGTGTCACGCCGAACGTGTCGCCGAGTTTCAGGGGACGCGACACTTTCTCGCCAACTGCGTCCCCAGCTCCGGCATCATGCCGGCCGGATTCCAACCGGGACGCGGCGAATACAAGGTTCCCGGTTCGTCCCTGCGGTTCGAGATGACCGCATCGGAAGGCCGCTTCCTGCAAACGGCGATTTGGGAATCGGCCTCGTCGACGCCGCCGGTCTCATCGGAAATCGCGTTCATCTACGGAGCCGCCAGTGGCAGCGACGAGGTCTACTTCACGTGGCACGATGGAAAGCTCCACGAACTGCCGATGGTCTGGCTGAGCCCGCTCGACACATGGGGGGCCGGTCCGTTCGATCCGCATGGCAGCGGCGATTATTCGCGCGAGATGACGATCCGCTGCGTGGAATGCCACAACACCTGGTTCGAACACGTTCCCGGCAGCCGCAACCAGTACGGCCGCGAAAAGGCCGTGTTGGGAGTCACATGCGAAGTCTGCCACGGACCCGGTCGCGAGCACGTCGCCTTTCACCGTGATCATCCGCAGACCCAACAACCGCACGCCGTGGTCCGTCCTGCGCAGTTGTCGCGCGAGCGGCAGATGGACTTGTGCGCGCAATGCCACAGCAACGCGCTCAAACACCGGGGGCCGGCCTTCGACTATCGACCGGGCCGGCCGCTCGACGAGTCCTACGTCACCCTGCGGATGAAGCAGCCGGAGGATGACCATGTCGCGAACCAGACTTCGTACCTGCGTCAGAGCAAGTGCTTCCAAGAGAGCGAATCCCTGACGTGCGTGACCTGCCACAATCCGCACCGGCCGCGCTCCGCCGCAAACGCCGGAGCCGAATCGTGCCGCCAATGTCACGCCGACCAGGACTGCCGCGACCGAAACAACCTTCCCGCCGCCGTGCAAGGCGACTGCGTCGGCTGCCACATGCCCGAGCATCGGAAGATCCAAGTCTTCTTCCGGACGGAAAGCGACCAATACGTCGCGCCGGTCAAACGGTACGAGCACAAGATCGGCATCCATCCGCGGGCGCGCCAGAGCGTGCTGTTGGAATGGCATCGCCGTCAGCCCGACCCCGGCAGCCGCGAAGAAGCCGCGCGGCTGTCGAAACTGCTGGCCGAGTCGTGGAGTTTGGACTGTGAGAAGCTGCACGGAGAATATCGGTATCTGGCCGCCATCAACGCCTGCCGCGAATCACTGAGGTTCGAGCCCGATACGGTCATGCGGGAGAAACTTGATGAACTCCTCGGCATTCAGAGCGGAATTGATTCCAATTACCACGAGGCTCAGTGGCACGAGAAGGAACATCGTTATCCCGAGGCGATCGGGGCCTATCGGAAGGTTCTGGCCGACAAGCCCGATTTCGCGATGGCTCATGCAAGGCTCGGAACGACATACGCCGTTGTGGGGGAAAAACAACTTGCCCTGAGTCATCTGGAGTCGGCCGCGGCACTCGACCGCGATGAACCGTACGCGCCCGCCATGCTGGGCTGGCTGATGTATTTGGATGGGCAACCGGACCGGGCGCTGGAGTTCTATCGCCTGGCGGATGACGTTGAACCGTACAGCGCCCGGATCAATCATCAAATGGGACTCGCGCTCGCCAAACTCAATCGCTGGCCGGAGGCTGTCGAGCGCCTTTCCAAAGCCGTCACGATCGATCCCAAGGCCGCGAACTCGGTCTTGGAGTTGAGCCGTGTGCTCCGCCGTGTGGGGAAGCCGGATGACGCGCTGAAGTACGGGTTGCGGGCGGCCCGCCTCACCCGTTTCGACGAACCGGAAGTCCTGCTAAATCTGGCCGACGCGTACGCCGCAGTCGGCCGATGGGACGATGCCATTCAGTCGGCAGAAAAGGCGCTGGCCTCGACTCAATCACAACAGCCACAGCTCGCCACGCAGATCCGCATTCGACTGGATGAACTGCGAACTCGCCGCCAGTAGTGCGACCAAGAGGCACTCGGCCCGCCCGCATGTTACGGGTCCGCCACTCGACCGTGCATCGTCCGTCGCGTCACAGACTGATTACAGCGGGTGCAGAACGACAATTGCGCAGCAAGGGGTCAGGCACCGCAGAACTCAGAATTGGCGGGATGTGTGTCGATTCCACAAACGGCTGATTTCCGCCATTTCTGAGTTCCGCGGTGCCTGACCCCGGACAAATGTTGTTTTGCACCCGATTACAGATCGATGGGGAAGTGGTTGTCGCTCGGCTTGATGACAAACGACAGGCCGCTGGTTTCAGTCTTGCCGAATTTCTCGGGGATCCGCGACTTCGGTTGGGCATCCGCCTTTCCCGACGCGGCGGCCTTGGAGAACTCTTCCGCCTTCTTCATGAACTCTGCCGTTTCGGCCGGTGTTTGCGGTCGTTTGGAAGCGGTTCCCGGATCCTCTTGTTTCCCACCCTCCGCCGCCGTGACCGAGACCTTGACGGGACCGACAACCACTCCCCGGCTGGTGCCGGTCGAGAGTTGAAACTTCCCGTCCTTGTCCGTGATTCCCATGGCGAACGGACCCTTCTCGGGGACGAACATGACCGTCGCACCCGCCAACGGCTGGCCTTGAAAGGTCACCTTCCCGTCGGCCGGCACCAGTTTCGGCCCGCTGCTGCTGGACGAACATCCGATGGCCAGGCAGACACAAACCCACGTTGAAAGGATTCGAGAACTGATAGTCACGACAGGCCGCCTTCTTGGTACGCGGTGAAAAAAGAGAGGTGCTTCGTCACGGCTGAGAAGCGGAGTTGTAGCCACGCTCGCCAGAGCGGGGGTTGATTGCGAATCGCCAACGAATTCCCACAGTCTGGCGACAGTGGCTACGCTTGGTTTGAACGCCGACCCGGCACTAGAAACTGCCCACGACCTGACCATCGGCCCGACCACCCAGACGTTGGAACGTGGTCGCGTGATCGATGTTGTCGCTCAGGAAACGAACAGACCCATCGGCAAATAGGAAGTGCGCACCGCCCACATGGCGCGAGCGGAATCCCCAACTGATGTTCCAGTTGTTCCAATTGGTGCAGCCCGCCAAACGAATCTGACTGCCCGTCGCCCAACTGCACGTGGTGAAGTCGTTGATCGGCACGATGGTCGACGAATGGAAATTCCCCATGCCGTTGGAATGCCACATGCCACCGAAACTGTGATCGTTGCACGACGGCAGAACTTCCCCCATGTGGATCGTGTTGGACGTCCCATCCGTCACATCCCTGATCCTGACCGTCGGGCCATCGCGGCTCCCCATGCCCGAGATCTTGCTGATGTCCAAGGTGTCACCGTTGTTCGGATTCACGAATTGCGCAAATCCCTGATAGGGATTGCACGCACCGCTGACCGAGACGTTCCCCTGGGAACCGAGCGAGGCGTCGTAGCTCGTTTGCCCGATGGTTGGATAGGGGTTGATCCCGTCCGATGGGCAGATGGCAGCCGGAATGACGGTGCTCCAAACGGTTTTCCCGTTCGACAGCACCTGTGAGTTGGCGTCGGCCAGTGAGAAATTGATCTGGTTGAAGAGCGGCGCCTGGTCGATGTATGGCAACAGCCGCGGCATGAAGCCCAGCGCGGGTTGCACGGCACAGCAACCGCCCGTTCCCCCGATCGGGTACATCAGATACGTGTCATGGTAATTGGCCATGGCCAGGCCCCACTGTTTCAAGTTGTTCTTGCACTGCGTGCGCCGCGCCGCCTCGCGGGCCTGCTGAACGGCCGGCAACAGCAATGCAATCAGAACCGCGATGATGGCGATGACCACCAGCAACTCAATCAACGTAAACCCGCGCCACCTGTGTCGGCTTGTCATGAGAACTCCTCGGCAAGAAAGGTTGGAAAAACGGCCAACAGATCAGACATGAAAGAAAAGAACCGGACCGGCTCGAACTGAGCACCGCGTAGTTCTAACCGACTCGGAATTCGTCAATGCTGGCGGGACACATGCTATGAGTCAACCCGTCCTTCTTCAACTCATCCCATACGGGGACAGGTCCGAATGGCACTGCCGAGCGGGCTTTTCTCGTGGTCGGCGCGGAGCGGGGGACGCACACGCGAGGGCATGAGCCACCGTGGGATCACTGTCGAATAATTCGAGGGCGAAACGGGAATTTGGACGGGGTGGTGGACCGGATTGGCCTCTTGTCCGCCTTCGTGAGACCCTTCCTGGACGCGGCTGGCAGGCTGGACCGGGGAGGGTCTCTGGTCTTTGACACCGGTGGGCCGCGGCGTGGATCTATCTCACGCGGCCGAAGGAGAGTCGTTATACCGCGTGGGCATCGCCGCGCGTGAGCGGTGATTCACGCTCAAAACACGC
>JANMLE010000563.1:0-2651 GCA_031372385.1 Planctomycetota bacterium
GTAGATGTTGCCGAACGCCTGCAACCCGAACAGACTGGCCGCATGTTCGGTGCTGTTGAACGTGTACGAAGTCGTCTGATAGATCGGGACCGCCCGCGAATTCGTCGTCGGGTCGGGCACCTGTCCGGCGTGGAGGCACTGTGTGGCGGGTTTCATGCTGTCGGTCATGTTGGTCTTTCTGAAAAGTAGTTGGTGGACAGTGGGGTGTGGATGGCGAACAGCAAGCGCTGCATCATCCGGTTAGGCTGGCGAATTGGGCTGGGAATCGTAAGAGTTGCCACATTGAAACGCAATTCGCCTCCGCTGAACCGACGAGTGGAAGAACTTCCCCAATGTCATCACCCGCAGAACCGCCGCCGCTGCCTCCGCCGAAAGCCCGCAACCTGACCTGGAGGTTCTTCCAGTTCCTCATGCAGAACTTCTTTTGTTTCTGGCTGGGCTATCGCTCGCGAGGCCACCAGCAACTGGAAGACGCCGGCGGCGGGTTGGTGTTGGCCAACCATCAAAGTTTCCTCGATCCGCTGCTGGTCGGCCTGCCACTGCACCGCCCCATCAGTTTTCTGGCGCGGGATTCTCTGTTTCGAATCCCCGTGGTTGGCGGGATCCTGCGCGCGACCTACGTCATGCCGATCAGCCGCGAGTCCGCCAGTTCGGCCAGCCTGCGAGAGACGATTCGACGGATGCAGCACGGCTACCTCGTCGGGGTTTTCCCCGAGGGAACCCGCACGGAAACGGGCGAGGTCGGTCCCTTCAAGCCCGGATTCGTGGCGCTGGTGCGCCGGGCCAAGTTGCCCGTGTATCCGGTCGGGATCGCCGGCGGATTTCAGGCTCTCGGCCGCAAGAGTTGGTTTCTGAAGCCCGCCCGAGTGCGGGTCGTCGTCGGGGAACCGATCACCCTGGAAGAGCTCGAACAATTCGCCAGCCGCGACCAGGACCAGGCCCTGATCGATCATGTGCGTCGCCGGATTGTCGAGTGTTATGAACAGGCCGAAGCCTGGCGGATCGGGAAAACCGCAAATTGAACAAGGCATTGCCGCCGAGTCAGCGGCTGTCGTCCGCCGAATCACCCACCAGAACACGACGGTTGCAGCGACCCGAGAGTTCTGTCACAATCCCGCCTCCCCGCAAGGGGTTAGCTGCAAACTCGAGGGAGCGATGTGGCTCTTCCGAGGAGTTGCATCCTCAGGGTGTGCCAGTCAATGTGGCTATGGACAGCGTCGGCCTTTGGTTGCCATTGCTGTGAACCGGTTTCGTGTCATCTTGTTAGAGAGATTCGCGGGTCATGCCTTTATCTCGCACCACGCTCGAACGCCAAATGCAGGGGGCGAAGGACGCTCTTGCAGATTGGGTTAAATCACTCAGTGACAAGGGACTTGAGCGTCCCCAGTTTCGGAAGAATCCACGCTGGCGGCAGTTGAATGCCGGCTGCAACGCGATCCGTCGCCGACTGGACCGGGTCGCCGAGATCGAAGCCAACAACGCCGAGGTCGCCCAACGCAAAGCTGAAAAGTCGGCCGCTCCCGAGTGACTCGGCACCGGCGGAACTCTGATGTCCCGTGAACGGCAATCTCCGTACGCTTCCCGGTTGTGTCCCCCCCAAGACGCTGCCGGAAATAGTTCCGAATCGGTCGCGTTCGATTGCATTGGACTTGGAGAGGTGACAGAGCGGCCGATTGTGCGGCACTGGAAATCGTACTTGGGTTTTCGTTGAGAACGCGAAAAACACTGTATTTCCCGAGTGAAACGCATGTTTTGCGATTCGCGAAAACCGGGTGAAAACGGGCAATAACCGGCCTTCCGGGTGTCAATGACACCCGGTCTCTTCATTTTCAGGGGCGAATCGAAGGCTAGCTGAGCGGATGCCGCCCGACCCCGTAGGATCGCTCCAGCCACGTCGGTCCCGGTGTCCCGGCCCGATGGTCACACCCGGTGACGATCACTCGCCGGCCGCTGCCGTGCGAACCATCCGCCAACGAAAACGGCCCGCGTGAACGGGGCGTGATCGTCGTCGTTCGGTCTGTCCCGCGCTACCGAAACGTCCCGAGTCTGCTGCCGGTGTCCGCAGACACGACAACGGCGGGAGCGGATGACGCATCGACCGCACTTCAGGTGGCGAGCCGATCCCGTGCCGCACATGCCGGGACAACCTGGGCGAGCAAAGCGGAATCCGGTTGTCGCCGATGTCCTGGGCATGGCCGCTCCGATAGAACATGCCCCCGCCGCGGACTGAATTCAGCGTGTGGTCATTCTTCCGTTGCCCGCGCTTGGTTGAAGCCGTTCCGCAATTTCACGAAGTCGCAGGTTGCCGCATTCGACTGGTCGAGTCGAGCCTTGATCGGTGACCGGCCGGGCTTCGTCCTGAATCGCGATGAAGACATCCAGCAGACATGCCTTCATTCGTTGCGCGCCCTCGTGGAATTGCTTGCGTTGTTCAGCGGTCATTTGCAACACGGCTTGTTCCTTTGGCCCAGTTCATACAAAAACGGCGCGCCATGCCGACACAAAAACTAAGGGGCTGTGCAGGAACTATTTCCGAGAGTGCTGTTTTGGTGTATCAAGTGTCCGACCAGAAGGGAGGGTCGGGCGCATGGATGCGGTCGTGGTTCGGGAGTGTGGGTGTGCGTGTTGCGAGGGCGGCGAAGACGCCGGCG
>JANMLE010000565.1:0-7995 GCA_031372385.1 Planctomycetota bacterium
AACGGTTCCGCCCGGTGATACTCCCACTCGTCGTCCCAATGCGTGGCCACGATCAACAACGGCCAGCCGGTCCGTGCCGACTCCCACAACTCGCGCAGAAACTTCAGCGTGTACGGATCGGACCACTGCGCGTCGTCCACAAACAGGACCACCGGCACCGTCGGCGTGGCCGCGTCCAACGGATTGAGAATCTTCCGCAGATAGTCGAGCACCAGCTTCGCGAGGTCATCGTCGGACTTTTGCAGCGCGGCACCAGGCGACCGAAGTGCGCACTGCTGGAGTTCCCGCTCTTGCTGGCGGTCCTTCTTCAATGACAACACGTCGCGCGCCGTGGCCACCCAGCCGACTGGCGGGATCACGTTCCCGATAATGCTCGCCAGTTTCCAGCCGACGCTCCACCGGTGCTCGTTCAAGTGCAGCCGGGCCGCCAGCGCCGCCGTGTGGATCGTCAACGACGGAGCGTACTCGCTGAGCGGCACGCGCTCGCGAACCAGCCGGTCGGCGCTCGGGTCGTCAAACTTCAGTCCCCACCATAGAAACTGGATCGGTGGCCGGGGTCGTTCGTCCTGCGCATCAAACACCGGATTGACCCGGCCGGATGTCGCATCGTCGTGAAAGGCGTCCGGCCAGTACCCCTGCGGCGCAGCGTCGGTCTGAGGGTCGGCATGCCGAGTCAGCCAACGATAAAACTCCTGCACGAGTCGCGTCTTGCCAATCCCCGTCGGCCCGACCAGCACGGCCAAAGTCGGCTTGCCCGCCTGCGCCTCGCGCCAACGCTCAACGAGGTACGCCAGCGAGGCATCCCGCCCGTGGAACTCGTTCCGCCAATCAGCGCCTTGCGTGTTAGTCATGGTGATGGTTCGTGCGATGGCGAATAGAAGTGGTTGGATTCTCGCGCCAGTGGAACCGAATTCGTCCACCAACGGATGAAACAACCCACCGGATTCACGTAAGACAGGATCAGTAGAAAAGCGTAAGCGAGCGATTCTGCGATCCGCAGTCTCATCCATCAACCAATGAAAGGCAACAAAGGAGACTTCGTCCGATCAGATCATCAGTTGCCGCAACCTCGCGTCCGAAAGTATCACAAAATGCGACGGCAACGAGGCCGCCCCCCGACATCCCAATGTGACACTTCTATCTGGGCCAACCCTGTGACATTTCTACTTTGGTCCGACACCCGACAGCATGAACTGGCGGGGTGTTGGACCAGTGAGTAAGATGCCGCCCGAATCGGGTCCAACCCACGGAGAGGTGGCAGAGTGGCCGATTGCACCGGTCTTGAAAACCGGCAGGGGCGTAAGTTCCTCGTGGGTTCAAATCCCACCCTCTCCGCTTGTTCATTTTGTGACACCGGGCGACAGGTTGCGTCAACTCCTGTCGTTCGTTGTCTTTCTGGCGATGGCTTCCGTCGATTGCGAGACGTTTTCGGCCCCTGTCCGGAAGCCGCCGGTGTGACATCGGACGCCACCGCAGGCCGTTCCAAGTCACAAAGAGGTGCAACATTCAGTGCAACGCTTTTGGGATCAGAGCGGGGATCATCGCCTGTCTCCGTCGCGTCCGTCGTTGCCTTCGCCCTCGTCCGTTTTGATCGCTTCCGCCCCGTCCCACTGGCCGCTGCTGGCGTCGCCGAAGCGGCGTTGTTACGCAACATCCCGTGGTAGAGGTCTTCCAGTCCCAAGTCCGCGTAAACCCGAAACGTCAAATTGATGTCGGAGTGACGAGCCAGCCGTTGGACATAAGCGGGGTGCTCACCGGCTTTGATGAGGTTCGTGATGAAGGTGTACCGGAGAGCATGGAAGTCGGCCTTCCGCCCCTCGATCCCGTAAGCAATTCCAGCGGCCTTCAAGTCGTGCTGCATCATCTTGCCGCCGCCGCGACTGATGGCCCAGTTGCCCGGAAAGAGCTTTGCGTCTCGTGGCTTTCCATCAGCCCAGCCTTTCAGGAATTGAACCGCGTTGGGATCACGAAGTGGGATTCGAGCCTCATCGCGATTCTTGGTGTTTGAGGCGGAGCGGCTGACGTGAGGATGCTCGTCGTCGAGATACAGGTTGGCGACAATCAACCGCCCCAACTCGGAGGCTCGGTAGCCTGTGTTGAAAGCTGTCAAGTAAAGAGCTTCACGACTCGGTCCCGAGAGTTCGAACATGGGTTCTCCCTGTCGAGCAGCTTTCAGGAGTCTTGGGAATTCATCATGACAGAGAGCTCGCCGCTGGTGCTTGCGTTCGGTGACCTTGGGCGGCCGGAGCCTGCGAAACGGATCGACTTCGATTCGCTCGCCATCGACCAAAAACTTTGTGAACTGCCTCACATGCCGGACGTGATGTTTGCAGGTTTGCTGTGACCTGCCATCCTTTCGGAGCTTGGCCAGATGAGCCTGGAAGACGTTGGCATTCAAGTCCGACAGGGACATGAACCCGCACGCTGTGCAGGCACGCTTGAGCCGGCCGATGACAAGCTGCCGTTGGGCCGGGCTGATCTCACGACCTTCGAGGGACTGTTCAAAGTCAGCAAGATGTTCAGCCAGCGGTTTCTCGTGCTGTTTGAACTTCTTGATCCGAATGCCAGCCCGTTCCTCCTTGACCTCACGCTTCGCATCGCGAAGCCGGACAGCCGCCTCGTCCCTCGTGCTGAAACTATTCTCTTGGGCCAGTTTTCCGTTCGGATCACGGTAGCGGATCGACCAAGTGTTCGCCTTGGACTTGATGCCTACGCGAGTGATGGTTGGACGAAAGATCGTCATGCTCCCCCTCCCTTCTTGCGATAACTCGGATGCAGACGTTCCCAGACTCGCCGTGGCGGGCAGCCCGCTGCAATCCACTTCAGAACTTCGTCCAATACCCACAGGCGTTGCGATCCCAAATTCACGGAACTTGGGAGTCTGCCTTCCCGCTCCCAGCGATAGATTGAACGGACCGATCGGCCCAGCAGTTCCGACATGTGTTCCTTCGTGAGCAACGGTGGGTACTGCTGAGCGAGCGTTCCGCTGGCTGTGGTTTCCGTTGCTTCAATCATCGCAGCGGCCTCCCGTCTCGTTTGGATTCCCGGAGGCGATGAGCTGACCTAGTGGAATACTGAAATCGCAGTTTGGATAGTGGGGGACAAGCAGCCTGAAGATCGGATCGAGCCACCGCTTCGGGTATCTGGTTTCCCGAAACGTTTTCTTGATGGCCCGCTGCCAGGTTGCAGCCCGGCACACGTAGACTCCTGGCTTCAAATCGATACCCGAAGGATTATCGACTAGCATTACCCACATGGGGCTTCCGCTGTTAAAGTGTTCGACATAGCTGAGTTCCCGTATTCCGGCCTTCTTGAACAAGCAACGCACATGCGTCTTGAAGTTTTCCGTATGGCCGTCGGGCAGTTCCAGGTCGTCGAAGATCAGAGCCGAGTTGAACGGCAAGTCCCAGTACGGCGAGTTTGGCGACCAATTGATGACATTTTCGCCAGTGCCAGCGAAGTAGTCGCTGATGAGGTCAGCCCCTTCGAGGGCGATCTCATCGTGAGTGAGGTTGTCGTGATACAGAGACCTGACGGTGCTCCTGTTGATTTGCTGCCTACGGTGGACCCCAAAAACCGGACCAGGAAATAAGGTGGTTTTCCTGAGTTCTAATTTGGGAGGAGCGAGATGGCCGGCAAGCGTGAGTCACACTGTGCAACATACGCTTGCCTGCCATCGCGCCCCCCATTTTGACACTCAGGAAACCCACCTTATTTCCTGGTCCGGTGTTTGGGGTCCATCGTATTCCGAACTCAAACTCCAAGTGGCCTCCAGTCTCTACGAACGACTCGTTTTCAGTCGCAACAAGGCCGGGATCAAACGCCTCGCACAGGAAGGGCAGCTCGTCAGCAAGCCGGAGGATATTTTGAAAGAGCCGCTCGTCTTGGAATTTCTCGGCATGGACGAGAGGGCGGAATACTCCGAGTCCGACCTTGAAACCGCCATCATCAGCCAGATCGAGCGTTTCCTGCTGGAACTGGGCAAGGGCTTCCTGTTCGAGGCGCGGCAGAAACGTTTCACCTTCGACGAAGACCACTTTTATGTGGATCTGGTCTTCTACAACCGTCTGCTGCGCTGCTACGTGCTGATTGATCTCAAGCTGGACAAGCTGACGCACCAAGACCTCGGCCAGATGCAGATGCAATCGCTGCTGCCCGAGTTGTTTGTGCTGGGCGACTACGCTCCCACCCAACGCACCGGACCGGCCCTCTGGCTGCGCTGCCTCGAGGCGCGAGTCGTGGACGGCGCGCCGTCCTCGGGAACCACTCCGATCTTTTACCTGCCGGACATCAGCCGGGAGAAACTGCGTGCCGCAGAGGATTGTCCGCCGGAACTCACGGCACTGGTCGAGTTGCTGTATCGAGGCGTGATGTGGCTGCATGGGAACGGCAAGGAGTGGACGCCCTGCGCTTTCCTGGTTTCCAAACACGGCGGCCTGGGGCTCGATGTGGCGAAAGATCAGGCGACGCGCTGGCCGGGGCGCTTCCGTCGCTGATGGCCGAACCGCTGTCCCAATTGCAGTGGCGGCGTCTGGATTCCGAGTTCTTCAACGGGCTGGTCGCACCGGACGCGACGGGCCTGCTGCGCTGGCTGAACGATCCGGAGGCGTTCCAACAACGCCGCTCGGCCGCGGAATGGAAAGCCTTCTGTCAGCAATGCCAAGCGGACTTCCGCTTCGATCCGGTCAAAGCCGGTCCGCTCAAAGAGGCGACGCTATTGGCCGAACGTGGCAACCCGTGGAGCAAGGTCTGGCAGCGATTTGCCGAATTATTCCGGCATCGTGGAATGGTTGAAGCGTGCCGCGCCCAAGAGTCCGGCGATGTTTGACTCCGCCGAGGTCTGGCCGAGCCTGAACGAAAGCGAGGAGCGGAAACTCCAGCAGGCTTTGGAGTCGCTGGGGAATCTCGCGCAGGACAAGGTGATCAGTCGAGTTGCTGAACTGGAACAACAGCACGCCGATCGACGCGGTTACCGTAGCAGAAGCTGGGACTCAGCCCGCTGGCGACGGCGCTCGAACCATTGGCACAACTGGCCAGCTTGTGCCAGTCCGCCCCCGGTGCCCCCACTCCGGAAGCGTATGCCGAGTTCTATGCCAGCGACGGCTGGCGCGTGGACGCCGCTGCCCTCGCCACGATGGCGGCCTGCGGGTCCCCGGAGCAGCACGGTGCGGTGCTGGGAATCGTGCGGGCCGTCTCTCTGCCGTGGCTCGAAAGCACCGCCCGCCACCTGCAACAACTCATCCGCAACAACGGGCAGTCTGTTTCCAAACGCGCCCCGCCGATCGAAACGGCAGCGGGACGGCTCGTCTTGTTTGTGGATGGTTTGCGGATGGACGTCGCGCAGCAATTGGCCGAGAAACTGGCTTCGGCCGGCATCGAATCCAAGCGGGAATGGGAGTGGTCCACCATCCCGTCAGTCACTGCGACCGCCAAGCCTGCGGCGTCACCGATTGCCGACGCCGTTCAGGGTGGTGAGGCGGGCGATGAGTTCTGGCCGTGAACTCGTACTGCAACTCGGCCTCTTCGATGTCGTACCGATAGCCGAGCAGTCGCGGGAAGTTGATCTCGCAGTCGATGCGGTTTTCGAGCGAGCGGACACGGGTGGGCATCGGTCCCGGTTTGACATCCGGCCCCGCGCCCGAGCAGGGAATGAACAAGAACGGCACGCCGTAGACTTCGGCGTACTCGGGATCGAACTTGCCTTCGTCATTGAACGAGCAACTCATCCTCCGCAGACCGCGACCGACCACTTGCTGGCACAGAAGCTGGGTTCCGAAGGCCCTCACGCCGAGAATGTGCGTGGCGGTGTTGGCGTCCCAAGAGTCCCGCATGAAGCAAGAACAAATGCACACAACTAATCGACGAATGGTTGCGCTCGCTGAGCGACAGCAACGATCTGGTCCAGTTTTTCGACGATTTCCGCGTCGATGTCTGCGGCCGTCAGGAAGCGGGCGAGTTGGTGATAGTCCGTCTTGCGCATCAGGTTCGGCAACCCTTGACGCTGGTAGTACTCGGCGAACAACGGGTCGAGAAAATCGTCGGTCGCCTTCATGTTGATCCACCACGGGTCCAGCGGATTGCGCAGGGCGACCGGAGGAACACGGTCATGGATCAACTCGTCCATCAACTTCTTGCGTGGCGATGCGAAGAGTCCCGCCGGTTCTTCCCCCACCGCAAATGCCATCAACGCCTGGGGCATGCAAAGGTAGTTTTCCAGTTCGCGCCGCCGCCACATCAGCCCGACGGCCCCCAGATCGGGCGGCAACAAACGATCGAGGCGATCAAAGATGGCAATGCCCACGAGGTCCGCCTTCGCTTCACGAATGCCGAAGAAGTGCTTGCTGACATCACGCGGCTGATTGCAGACGGTGTGCAGGAAGGGGGCCTGCAAGTGCTCTGTGGCCGGGTGATTCAGTCGTTCGGCGAACGCGCGCAGAATACTCAGATCGGTGGAGCCTTCGAGATACAACACCCAACCGCGCTGCTCGGCCTGATAGTCGTTCTCGAAGCCGATTTCTTTCAGGGCCTTGGCCGTTTGTTGACCTCGATCGTCAATCCGATGCGGCCGACCGACAAAGGAAATGACAACGTCGCGATCCGCCGCCTCGTTCAGCAGCACTTCGGAATGGCTGGCGGCGATGATCTGAGATCCCTGACGTTGAGCCACCTCTGTCAACAACTGGTAGGTCTGCCGCTGACGCAGGATTTCCAAGTGCGCATCAGGTTCGTCGAGCAACAACACCGTGCCGGGATTGGCATACAGGTAAGCCAGGAGCAGAAGAGTCTGCTGCAAACCCCGCCCCGAGCAGGACAGGTCGAGCGTCGTCTTTCGTTGCTGGTATCCCATCACGATTTCACTGCGTTCGGGAATCAACGTGGGAGTCAGCAGGGTGATTCCAAACAGGTCCAAGATTCGTGCCTTGATGTTCTCCCAACAACCAACCAGGTTTGGATCTTGGACAATCTGATAGCAGAGATTTCTCAGCACCTGAGCCGTCTGTCCCTGGCCGATCAGAAAGCTGACTTCGCCCGTTTGCTTGATGAACTCGCGGTCGGAAAGCCCGGACATGGGGGGAAGATACGCAACCTTCGTCTTGCCTGCGGCATCGGGGATTTCTGAGAACTTGGCCTGCTTGACCTGCACGTCCTCGTAGCCCGGCAGTCGCAGTGGACGGCAGGCGAACGATTCAGCGTTGCTGAAATCAAACTCCAATCCGCACGTCCAAAGTTTGTCGTCGGTGACCCCGCTCACCTCGATATCAATGCGAATGTTTTTTGTCCGAGACTTCGGCTTGGAGTCGGCATCGTTCATCTGCCGCTCACCTTCACGGACATGCAGGTCACGCCACAAGAGTTCGGCCGTCGGAATCGGAATCGGCACAAGGTCGCGGCGGTTGATGGTCACTCCCGGCCGCTTGTCCGGCGACGCCTTGCCGCCACGTTTCGCGTTCCACAACCGCAACCCGACGTCCCAAAGCGCAAGGGCCTGAAGCGCGGTCGTCTTTCCCGAATTGTTTGGCCCGATCAAGACGACAGACTGGCCCAACTCGATTTGCGCCTCGCGGAAACTCTTAAAGTTGCGGATTGTCAAATTCGTCAGCATGTCAGCCCTTTTTCCAATTTTGGCGAGTTCATTCCGAACCAGATTCTCGGCGTTCCACGGGTCCGGAATCTCCGGCCGCGCCCAGCGACCGACTCTCCTTTCGTTGCTGGCGATAGGAATCCAGACCGTTCGCGCCGTCGAGACTTTCGTTGCCGAAGTGCCCCAATCTGGATGAGAACCCGACATCCTCGATCGGATGAGTTCCAGTGTTCCAGCAGGCGGGCCGTGGTCTTCGTGACGTGTTTGTAGCCACCTTCCCGCCACAGCTTCACCCGGTCCCGGACTGGGTTGATGAAGATGTTCTCTTCCACCCGATCCGCAACCCAGTCCTCATCGAGAACACGTTGCCTGTCCTTCCCCTTGGCGGTCTTCTTCGGTTTGGCAATCAGGAT